>JBARBN010000063.1:0-9918 GCA_049793155.1 Nitrospirota bacterium | reverse complement strand
GCTGTTATCATGGGACTGGCAGGGAAGTAGAAGTTGCTCTCATAAAGAGGGGCAAAAAATAAACCACAGAGGGCACTGAGGAATCAGGAGGAGAAAAGACCCGTGAAAAAAATTTACATTATTTCCGATGCGACCGGTCAGAGCGCTCTGCACATACTGAGGGCGGCCATCGTGCAGTTCGAACATGCACGCGCAAAGATGATGGTCTTCCACAATATCGATTCAAAGGCGGAGCTCAAGACGATCCTCGATAAGGCCAGGAAGGACAAGGCGCTCATCGCCTTTACCTTTGTCAGGAAAGAGATGAGGGACTATGCCCACGCATTCTGCCTGAAGAACACCATTTACCATCTTGATATTCTGGGCCCGCTCATTAAAAATCTGTCCGCCTATCTCGAACTCGAGCCTCTCGAGACCCCGACCCTGCTGAGGAAGGTGGATGAACGGTACTTCAAGCGCATTGATGCGATAGAGTATACCCTTGGGCACGATGACGGCAGGGGCGCCGAGCGCCTTAAGGAAGCGGATATCGTCCTCGTCGGCCTCTCGCGGACATCCAAGACCCCGACCTCTTTTTACCTGGCCCAGGAGGGCTACAAGGTCGCTAATGTCCCGATCGTTCCGGGGATCCCCCTGCCGGAAGAGCTCTTCGAGATCGACCAGCACAAGATCGTCTGTCTCACCATCGATCCCGAGGTCCTCCAGAAGATAAGAACGGTGCGTCAAAAAAATTCCCGGCTCAAGCCGAGCTACAACGAGTTCAGGAAGGTCTTTGCCGAGGTGGAATATGTCCGGGACCTCGTCAAGAAACACGGGAACTGGACAGTCGTCGATACGACGAATAAGTCCATTGAGGAGACGTCGTGGGAGATCGTCCACCATGTTGTCGGAGCTCACCATGACGAATATTTTTAGTTTCGTTCGAGCCGCCTGCAAAGGTCCAAGGCTAAGGGCTGAACAGGGTTCAATTCAAGACGCGCGGCCCAACATGCAAATCTGGTCGTAAAATTCGGAAAGGACGCATGATGAAGAAGCGGATGCAGGGGAACAGGGTTTTGATGATCATTGCAGGGGCGGCTTTGCTCCTTCTTATCGGCGCCCGGGAGATCGTTTCCTTCCTGGTGGACTGGCAGTTCTTCCGCGAAGTCGGCTTTGAAGCGGTCTTTACGAAGACCTTCACCGCAAAGCTCGTGGCCGGGCTCGCGTTCGGTCTTACCGCCTTTCTCACGGTATTGATCAATCTCCTCATCGCCGGAAAACGCACGCTCCCGTCGGGCATGGTGAACCCGCTCTGGGAGAGCGTGCCGCAGTTGCAGCATTTCGACCTGAACCGGTTGATGAAAGTGATCTCGTTTCTGGCGGCGCTGATTGCGTTCGTGCTGGCCTTCCCGGTCGGGACGCAGTACTGGGAGCAGGCGCTCCTGTTCCTGAACAGCATGCCCGCGGGTCTCGTTGATCCGCTCTTTGGAAGGGATGTCTCGTTCTATCTCTTCCGCTACCCCTTTTTCGACGCGATGAACACCATGGTGCGCGGCCTCCTCGTGATCGCCATGGTCCTGTCGGCCGCGGTCTATCTTCTTCGGGGCGGCATCGTGATCTCGGGAAGGTTCATCTCGGCTGACCCTTTTCTGAAACGTCACCTCGGGGTGCTGGCATCGTTGTTTCTGCTCTCGCTCGGCGTCGGCTTTGCCTTCGACCGCTTTGGACTGCTCACGACCGAGCACGGGGTCCTGTACGGGGCCTCGTACACTGATGTGCATGTGCGGCTGACCATGCTCGCGGTCATGTCCGTGCTCTCGGTCGTCGCGGCGATCATCATCCCGCTCTTTGCCGCGCGCCGCTCCCTTGCCATACCGCTCATCGCGCTCCTCGTGCTTGCCGGCGCGTACATCCTGGGGCTGACGGTCTATCCCTCGACGATCCAGAGCTTTCAGGTCTCTCCGAACGAGAGCGTGCTTGAGCAGCCCTACATCGCAAGCCACATCAAGTTCACCCGCTTCGGCTACGGTCTGGAGAACATGGAACTTCAGCCCTTTGCCGCGGACAAACAACTGACCTTCACCGATATCCGAAAGAACCTTTCGACGATACAGAACATCCGCCTGTGGGACGAGGAACCGCTTCTCAAGACCTACAGTCAGCTGCAGCAGATCCGGACCTACTACCACTTTCGGGACGTGGACAACGACCGCTACACGGTGGACGGGAATTATCGGCAGGTCATGCTCTCGCCGCGGGAGCTGTCCTACGCCGATCTGCCGGGCAAATCCTGGATCAACGAGAGGCTCGTGTTCACGCACGGCTTCGGACTGGCCATGGGTCCGGTGAGCGGCATCACGAAGGAGGGCCTGCCGGCATTTTATATCAAGGACATCCCGCCTGTCACGATCGCGGGGCCGCAGGTGACGCGCCCCGAGATCTACTACGGCGAAAGCCCGAATGACTACGTGATCGTGAACACGAAGACACGGGAGTTCAGCTACCCGACGACAAAGGAGAACGTCTATACCGTCTACTCGGGCAGCGGGGGGGTCCGGCTCACCTCGATCCTGTCGCGTTTGCTCTATGCCGCCTACTTCGGAAACTTCAATATCTTCCTGTCGAGCGATGTGACGAACGAAAGCCGGATCCTTTACAATCGCACGATCTTGAAACGGGTAATGGAGATCGCGCCGTTCCTGTTTTTCGACCCCGATCCCTACATGGTCATCGGCGACAACGGCCGGTTGTCCTGGATCGTCGACGCCTACACGAGGAGCAGCAACCTCCCCTATTCAAAACCGCTCGCGGGAGGGACCAACTATATCCGCAACTCGGTCAAGGTGGTCGTGGACGCCTATGACGGCAGCGTCGCATTCTATATTGTGGACCAGAAGGACATCCTGATAAAGACCTATGCCGCGATCTTTCCGACGCTCTTCAAGTCAATAAGCGAAATGCCGGCAGACCTCAAGAGGCACATGCGCTATCCCCGGGCGCTGCTTCAGATCCAGGCGCAGATGTTCAAGACCTTTCACATGAAGGACCCCGCAGTGTTCTATAACAAGGAAGACCTCTGGGAGGTCCCGTCGTACCGCCAGAAGACCATGGAACCCTATTATCTCATCACGAAGCTTCCGGGCGGCAAGGCGGAAGAGTTCATCCTCCTGCTGCCTTTCACGCCGTCGAAGCGGGACAACCTGGCCGCCTGGATGGCGGCGCGATGCGACGGCGAGAACTATGGCAAGGTGATCGTCTATACGTTCCCGCGGGACCGGCTGGTCTTCGGGCCCCGCCAGATCGACGCCCGCATCGACCAGGATGCATATATTTCGCAGCAGCTCACGCTCTGGGGCCAGCACGGCTCCGATGTGATCCGCGGCAGTCTTTTGATCATCCCCCTGGAAGACTCGCTCATCTATGTCCAACCGCTCTACCTGGTGGCCACGGACAAGGGGGGCTTGCCCGAACTCCGCAGGGTGATCGTTGCGTACGGGAACGATGTGGTGATGGAAGAGACGCTCGAGGCCGCGATCCAGCGTCTGTTTTCGGGCACGCTGCCGAGCATGAAGATGGCGGAGAAGGGCGCAGCCGCAGACACTCACCGGCCCAAAGAGCTGGGCTCCCGGGCGCTGGAACAGCTGCGCAAGGCGCGGGAGGCGCTCCGGAAAGAGGACTGGACCGGGTACGGAAAATACCTGAAGGAGCTGGAAGAGACGCTCCGGGAGATGTCGAAGTGAGTCTTCTCGACAGGGCAGGAAAATCTAAAAAATTTTACCGCCGAGTACCGTGTTCACCCCGTTAGAAATTATCATTTCTAACGGGGTTCATCAGAGTCTCCATGGAGGCGATGCTGAGGCATCACCTGCGGTTGGGACGAAGGACGGGCAATATTCCAGCCCAAAATATCCGCGAAACCAGACCGATCGACTCTTCAAAAACCCCATTCGTATAATTGTATGGCACAAATAGGGGCCATTGGCGCGCCGTTTTCTCGCCTTGTTGTCTTTCACCCTTTACTGGCGCTTTTAGCGCGGCGCACGGGTGAAAAAAGCCGCGTGGAATTGGAAGGATTCTAATATTTTGGCTGCAATATAATTTTATCGATTTAATTTGACAAACACAACATCTTGTAGCTATAATTACCTCGTTCCACAAAATAGTGTGGCATTCCGGTTTACTCAATAAACCATCAACCATTTTACTATTATAAAAAGAGCAGCCTCTGGGGTGCTCTTTCAGCGTTTGGGATTAATTCATAATTTATATCACTGGGGGGCTTTATGAAGAGTGCGGCTGCTGGTTCTAAAACAGAATCCGGTAAGGGTCTCGATCTTTCCGAAAACTGCCTCAAGGTCCTTGAAAAAAGGTACCTGAAGCGGAACGGGGACGGAACTGTGATCGAAACAGCGGTCGACATGTTCACCCGCGTGGCGAGGACCATAGCCGAGGGCGACCTGGCCTACGGCAAATCCGACGCCGACGTGGAGCGGACCGCGACCGAGTTCTACCGCCTCATGACCTCCCTTGAATTCCTGCCGAACAGCCCCACGCTCATGAACGCGGGTCGCGAGCTCGGCCAGCTCTCGGCCTGTTTCGTGCTGCCGGTGGGCGACTCCATGGAGGAGATCTTCGATTCCGTGAAGAACGCGGCGCTCATCCACAAGTCCGGCGGCGGCACGGGCTTCTCCTTTTCCCGCATCCGGCCGAAGAACGACGTGGTGAAGTCCACGAAGGGCGTTTCGTCCGGTCCCATCTCGTTCATGACGGTGTTTGACGCGGCAACCGAGACGGTGAAGCAGGGCGGCACGCGGCGCGGCGCGAACATGGGCATCCTCTCGGTGGACCACCCGGATATCCTCGATTTCGTCACGTGCAAGCAGCAGAACGACCGGCTGAACAACTTCAACATCTCCGTGGCCATAACCGACAGGTTCATGGATGCGGTGGACGCGGACGGAGAGTACGACCTGGTCTCCCCGCGCGCCAAGGCCGTGGTCAAGACCCTCAATGCCCCCCGCGTCTTCGAGACCATCGTGAACATGGCGTGGAAGAACGGCGACCCGGGCATCATCTTTCTTGACCGCATCAACCAGTACAATCCCACACCGCACGTCGGAAGGATGGAGTCCACCAACCCCTGCGGTGAGCAGCCGCTCCTGCCCTACGAGTCCTGCAACCTCGGTTCTATCAATCTTGCGAAGATGCTGGCGCCCAATGGCACGGCTGTGGATTATGACAAGCTCCGCCACTCGGTGCAGCAGGCGGTCCACTTCCTCGACAACGTGATCGATGTAAACAGATATCCCCTTGAAAAGATCAGCCAGCAGACCCGGGCGAACCGCAAGATCGGCCTCGGGGTCATGGGGTTCGCCGACATGCTGCTTGAGCTGGGCATCCCCTACAACTCCGACCAGGCCGTGAGGCTCGGCGAGACGGTAATGAAGTTCATCACCGACGAGGGCCGGAAGATGAGCGAGGAGCTTGCAAAAGAGCGCGGGGCCTTCCCGAACTTCAAGGGAAGCATCCATGACAAGCCGGGGTCTGCGCCGGTCAGAAACGCGACGATCACGACGATCGCTCCGACAGGGACCCTGTCCATCATCGCCGGCTGCTCCAGCGGCATCGAGCCGCTTTTCGGGCTCACCTTTGTCCGGAGGGTCATGGACGGCGCGGAACTCCTCGAGGTGAACCCCGTGTTCGAGCGCGTTGCCAGGGAGGGCGGCTTCAATTCCGAAGAGCTCATGAAGGACATCGCCGAGCATGGCGGGTGCACGGGCGTTGCGACGGTCCCCGAGGACGTGCAGCGCGTGTTCGTTACGGCCCACGACATCACCCCGGAGTGGCACATCCGCATGCAGGCCGCATTCCAGAAATATACGGATAATGCTGTTTCCAAGACCGTGAACTTTCCGCACACTGCCACCCGGGATGACGTGAAGAATGTCTATATGATGGCATACAAACTCGGTTGCAAGGGCGTGACCATCTACCGTGACGGGTCGCGCGACGAACAGGTGCTCAGCACGGGCGCCACGGAGAAGGCGCGCAAAGCGGCTGCCGCGGGCCAGCACATGGCAGTTGCCTCAGCCTCGCCTGAACTGGCCGAGGAAAAGAAGCCGCGGAACCGTCCGGTGCTCACCCATGGGGTCACCCAGAAGCTGCCCACGGGCTGTGGAAACCTCTATATCACGATCAACGAGGACGAGGAGGGCATCTGCGAGGTCTTCTCCACCATGGGCAAGTCCGGCGGGTGCGCCGCGAGCCAGTCCGAGGCGGTCTCCCGCATGGTCTCCCTCGCGCTTCGTTCGGGTATATCCATCGATTCCATTGTCAAGCAGGTGAAGGGGATCCGGTGCCCGTCGCCGGCCTGGGGCGAGGGTGGCTCGATCCTGTCCTGCCCCGATGCCATTGCCAGGGCGCTCGAGCGCTATACCAAGGACGCGGTGGGCCACCAGCATCATAAGCCCAAGGCCGTCGTTTCTGCACAGCCGACGGTTGCCTATACTTCTTCTGATTGCTCAAAGGGCGGGAGCAAGAACCACCTGGGGCTCTGCCCGGAATGTCCGGATTGCGGAGGCCTGCTTGAATTCGGAGAAGGCTGCGCCTTCTGCCGGGGATGCGGGTTCTCGAAGTGCGGATGATATACAAATGGGGATTTCGCATTGCGGAAAATGACTGCAAGACCCTTTGTGGTAAATCCGGAGGCAGCGTGAGACGACCTCTTTCATTGTTACCACAGATGAAGGGAACATGAAGTAATCTGACTGCAGCCGGGAGATCGTTCTTCCGGCTTTTTTTGTATGGAACGGACCGCTGTTATCGATGCTGTTGACCCTGAATATGCCATAACACTTTGAATTGAAAGGAGATAGTATGACTCTTGATGAAGTGATACTGGAACTTTACCGTCTGGCTGAGTCAAAGAAATGGGACAACAAGCGTACCGATGAGGCGTTGTCAGCGGCAATCGAGGGGATGGAGCATATCTGGGAGCTCAAGCAGGCGGACATGAGAAAGACCGCGATGATCAACGCAAACAAGAAACAGCCGCGGGTGTGGAGTTAGTCCGTGTTTCATAAAAAACTTGACATTTGATGAAGATGATTCTACATTAATAATAAATATAATTATTGACGTGAGGCCGGATTTTTGGTTCCCGGCGTATTCTGAACTCAGACAGATCGCACAGTGCCAGTACCGCCATTCAGCCCGTAAATACACGGGTCATCAGCTTAAAAGGAGGGGAACGCGTATGGGTATTGAAAAGATCATGCAGTATGAGTGCAAGGTGTGCGGCAGAAAGATAGATGTGACGAGGACCGGCGATATCTATGAAGAGCCGGTGTTTTGCTGCGGTCTCGAGACGACCGAGATTGGCGAGCCCTGCGCACCGAAAGCGGCGCCCGCAGTCAAGAAGAAGCCGGCAAAAAAGAAACCGGCGAAGAAGAAAGCTGTAAAAAAGGCCGCGAAGAAGCCGGCGAAAAAGAAAGCTGCAAAGAAGGCGGTCAAAAAGGCAGTGAAGAAAAAGGCGACAAAAAAGAAGGCTGCGAAAAAGAAAGCCACAAAGAAAAAAGCCACGAAGAAAAAAAGATAATCAAAAACACCTTGTATCGAGAGGCCCCCGGAAGCTGTGCTTCCGGGGGCCTGTTTTGTTTCGACCCGATCCGGGAGAACGCCCGCATAGAACTGTTGCCCTTAGAAAGAGCGTTAGCCACAAAAAGCACATAAAACACAAAATAGATCAAGCAGTAATTTGGTGAAACTAGATTCACTCATCAGGCGACTATTTATTTTTCGTTAAGATGTTGTTTCTTCTCGGTGAATTTTGTGCCTTCTGTGGCCAGCTGCCTTTTTTGGTTGACTTATCCATGGGCAGGCCTTAGGATTTACTCCATGAGCCAGAGAGGACAGATGGAGCACCATATCCGGAGGCTGAGCGGCCGCGCTATCGGCGATTTCGGCATGATACAGAATCATGACCGGATATTGCTGGCCCTGTCAGGCGGCAAGGACAGCTGGACGCTGCTTCATGTCCTCGAAAGCCTGCGGAAACGGGCTCCGGTCGATTTTTCTCTTATCGCCGTTACCGTGCATCCGGGGTTCCCGGGGTTTCAGACCGGCCTCATGGAAGAGTATCTCCGTGCCCATGACTTCGAATACCGGGTCATCCCTGCACCCATTCACGGGCTTATGCTCGAGAAACTGACGCCGGACGATACCCCGTGCGCGCTTTGCGCGCGGATCAGGCGCGGCGTCTTGTATACCCAGGCCCGCCAACTCGGATGCACGAAGATCGCCCTCGGACATCACCGCGAGGATTTCATCGAGACGCTTTTCCTCAACCAGTTGTACAATGGAAAGATCAAGGCCATGGCCCCGCTCCTGATCGCCGATAACGGCCTGGATGTGGTCATACGGCCGCTCGTCTACGTGCCCGAAGATGATATCATCCGTTATGCCTCGAACGCCGGCTTCCCCGTAACCTGCTGCGCCTGTCCGGCCTGCGCGGACCCGGACATGAAACGCGGCAAGATAAAAAAACTCCTGGCCGGCCTCGAAAAGGAGCAGCCGGGTATCAAGGCAAGCCTGCTCGCGGCGCTCGCCGACGTGGAGCACCGGCATCTGCTCATGAAGTCGGGCAACGAGTCGCGCGTGACGGGAGACACATGACAAATTCATGAACGACCGCATCCCGCCGCTGCAGGAGGCCGGAAGA
The DNA here is from genome assembly GCA_049793155.1 of Nitrospirota bacterium. Lineage (GTDB taxonomy): Bacteria > Nitrospirota > UBA9217 > UBA9217 > UBA9217 > JALNZF01. The sequence continues at coordinate 1,220 of JBARBN010000063.1, read as the reverse complement.
GTCGCCCTCCTCCCCAGGTAATTGAGGATGGAATGTTCCGGTTCTGAGATGCGTTCACCTGCGTAAGGCGATATTGCCTCAAAAATCATTGACTTTCTCTGTCTGCGAGGCATATAATTCTGCGCAGATCGCTGTTTAATTTATCAGTTCTGTTCCCGGAGGTCCGTTTGGCCGAGGTTAAAAAACTGGGTGATATGCTTAAGGAGGCCGGTCTCATCGATGAGTTCCAGCTTGAGACCGCGCTTTCTCACCAGCGCAACTGGGGAGGGAAACTGGGCGCGGTCCTGATATCGCTTGCGTTCGTCAAGGAAGAGGATCTGTCCAGGGTGATCGCGCGAAAATTGCAGATCCCCTATATCAATTTGTTCGAGCCAGAAGTTCAGCCGGAAGTCTTCAAACTGATCAAGCCTGAGACAGCGAAAAAGTATCTCGTGTTGCCCGTGAAAAAGGAAGGGACAGCGCTGGTCCTGGCAATGCTGGACCCCTATGATATTGAGGCGATGGACGAGATCCGGTTCATAACCGGTTGTACCATCAAACCCTCGCTGGTACTGGAGTCCGAGATCAAGGATGCCATCAGGAAATACTATGACGGCGAGACCGTGGTCCGCAAACCGGAGCAGTCCCCATTTAAACAGGCCTCCCCCGGCGGGAAGATGGAGCTTATCCGGGGCAGTGATCTGAGCATGGAGAGGGTTTCCGCGTCCGATGCGTCGTCACCCATTCTCTCAAGCGGTGACAACGCGAAACAGACGCTGGAAGACTATCGCATACGGCTCGACGCGATCATCAGCCTGTTGATAGAAAAAAAGCTCATTTCACGCGAGGAGATCGTCAGCATGATCTATCAAAAGAAAATGGGGATGTAAAACGATGATCGCGGAATGCGAACGCCGTATTGCGGATAAGAACGCGGACAAGGGGTGGAGAATGAAGCGGATGGTTTTAATGTGCATGGTGCTTGCCGGCCTGCTGTATTCCGGACCACTGGCGGCGCTTGAAAACGACGGGCCGAGGATCGAGATCAAAGAGATGCGCCACGATTTCGGAAAGGTCGTCCAGGGGACACCGGCTGAATGCGTGTTCGAGATCAGGAATGCGGGCAATGCGCAACTGGTCATAGAAAAAGTCCAGCCTTCCTGAGGCTGAGCGGCGGCGGTGATCAGTTCCGATCACCTGGATCCGGGGGCCATTGGACGCGTGAAGGCGACGGTTGCAAC
>JBARBN010000062.1:0-2701 GCA_049793155.1 Nitrospirota bacterium | reverse complement strand
TATACCAATATTTTATCAAAAAAGGCAAGAAATGTGCGTTTGTTTCAAAAAGTAACGTGGCGGGAGAGTTAACGGAAATTTCGTCTGATGAGCCCGATCCATCAGGGGCGTGATTCATGGGGAAAGCACAGAGGAGACAGAGATCTGACGCGAGACGTTTTGCGAATATATAAAACTTGGGAATTATAATCTAAAAAGGAAGTTCACATCATGAAAAGACATTGCCCGCGCCTCATATGACCTGCCCTTGCCAAGTTATCATTGCTTTCAAGACCATTATATTGTAAAACACTACTGTGTACTCCAATATGGCAAACAAGGATCTGCGTGTGAACATACCCATCAACAAGGCAATGAAGCTCAGCATCATCATTCCCTGTTACAATGAAAAAAACACGATCGCGGACATCATCCGCGCAGTCCGCTCATCTCCCGTTGAACATAAGGAGATCATCGTCGTTGATGACTGCTCGACCGACGGCACACGGGACCTCCTTGCATCGACTATTGAGCCCCTCGCTGATAAAGTGATCTATCACGAATACAATCGGGGTAAAGGCGCCTCACTGCGCACCGGCATTGCGGCGGCAAGCGGTGACATCATCATCATTCAGGATGCTGATCTCGAATATGACCCGCAGGAGTACCCCCTGCTACTGGAGCCGATCCTCACCGGTAAGGCCGATGTGGTCTACGGCTCGCGGTTCATGGGAAGCCGGCCGCACCGCGTCCTGTATTACTGGCACTCGGTGGGAAACTGGGTGCTTACCACTCTGTCGAACATGTTTACGAACATCAATCTTACGGATATGGAAACCTGTTACAAGGCATTCAGGCGTGAGATCATCCAGAGCATTTCCATCGAGGAAGACCGCTTCGGGTTTGAGCCAGAGATCACAGCAAAAGTCGCGAAGAGTGGCTGCCGCATCTATGAAGTGGGTATTTCATACTACGGGAGAAACTACGCGGAAGGAAAGAAGATCGGATGGAAGGACGGGCTTCGCGCCATTTACTGCATTTTGAAGTATAACCTCTTCCGATAACCTTCAGAAATTCATGATAAAAAGAACATCAATACAACTTATCAAATATGTGGGTGTCGGAGGAACCGCTGCGCTTGTTGAATGGACAAGTTTTGCCTTGCTCATTAAGGCTGCGCGGGTACACTATCTGGCCGCTGCAACTATAAGTTTCGTACTCGCGACAGCGGTCAATTACGTCCTCAGCGTCCTTTTTGTGTTCATACGCGGCAGACACCCTGCTCATAAGGAATTGATCTTGCTTTACGCGGTCAGCGCGATCGGCCTGTTTCTGAATCTGCTTCTGATGTCCATATTCGTCGGGGTTTTTGCAATGCAGGCAATGCCATCGAAGATAGCAGCGACCGGAATTATATTTTTCTGGAATTTCGGTGCGCGAAAAATGTGGGTATTTGAAAAATAGTATGCTCTGTTTGTACATACTGCCCTGCATTTGGCAAATACGTTTGTAGCAACAAATGAGAGCAAGGAGGCGCAATGCTTCATGAAAAAAAAATCATCGTTGTCCTGCCGGCATATAACGCCGCTAAAACCCTTGAACTGACCTACCGTGAGATTCCGCATGATATCGTGGACGAGGTGATCCTGGTCGATGACGCGAGCAGGGACGATACCGCCGCCAGGGCAAACGAGCTCGGCATCCGTACCATCATTCATTCCGAAAATCGGGGATACGGCGGGAACCAGAAGACGTGCTATCGGGAGGCATTGTCACACGGCGCTGATGTGGTTGTAATGGTCCATCCCGATTACCAGTATTCCCCCCGTCTGATCACGGCTATGGCATCGATGGTCATATCCGGTCATTATGATGTCGTGCTAGGTTCGCGCATTCTCGGCGGTATGGCTCTAAAAGGCGGCATGCCGTTCTACAAGTACCTTGCGAACCGGTTCCTCACCCTTGCGGAGAACATGATCCTTGGCGTGAAACTGTCGGAATACCACACCGGATACCGGGCATTCGGCCGCCGGGTCCTTGAATCGCTTCCGCTCGACGCGAACTCCGATGATTTTGTGTTTGACAACGAGATGCTCGCCCAGGCCGTGTATTTCGGATTCCGGATCGGAGAGATCAGCTGTCCGACTAAATATTTTGAGGATGCCTCGTCGATCAATTTCCGGAGAAGCGTCATGTACGGGTTTGGCGTCCTTGCAACATCCTTGAAGTTCCTGCTGCATCGATGGGGTATCAAGCGCTCGTCGATCTTCGAAACCAAGTGATCAGAATAACAAGACTTCAGGGGAAATTTTTTTACAATCGGCTAATGCCGGTGCCTGTCCAGTCGTTCTCATCCCTTTTCAGCCCCTCAGCGTTAGCCGATTCAGCGCCATATTTCGCCAGATGTTTCCCGGTGCGCCGTTCTCCGCGATCTTTCACGTTCCCTTACTTTTAAGCAAGTTACGACATCATTCCCTTTCGGACTTTCCCTCGAGTATTAGCGGCCACGGCTGATGCAGGTTAAACCGCTCTCCTCCGCGGAAAGCGGCAGTCATTATGAAAGCACTGCCGGCCTTGCCGTCCTCCCGGCGAAATGTTAGTATATGAAATTGACATGCTTCAGTCTGAAAATATCTTCTTCTCCCATTCCCCGTAATTTAGGGGTGGACGTTCGCATGCCTTGTAGTTTATTATGTGGACGAAAGGGAGACAGAGCCAACCC
>JBARBN010000061.1:0-15297 GCA_049793155.1 Nitrospirota bacterium | reverse complement strand
GGACACGACCCGTCCGACAGTGCTCTCCATCGCCCCGCATTCAAACCCTACGATCACAACGAATGTTCCTGCCAGCGACCGCTTCAGCATCGTCTTCGACGAACCAATGGCAATCTCCACGATCACGGCTGCCAATATTACGCTCAAGCTGACTGATAATACCCCTGTTTCGGGAACCGTGAGCTATGATCGGGCGAGTAATACTGCCGCTATCGTTCCTTCCGCAATTCTTGCGTACGGTACTCAGTATGTCCTGCAGGTCGTATCCTGCATTACAGCCACTTCGTGTATTGCGGACCTGGCCGGCAACTCGCTGGTGAGCGACTACACAAACACCCTGACCACCGAATCGGCTCCTGTTGCTGTCCCCACTGCGCCTTCCGGCGTTACAGCCTTGCCAGGCAACGGTCAGGTAACGTTGGACTGGCTGGCGTCGAACGGCTCCGCCTCCTACACTGTTTATTACCTTAACACTGCAGGTGTCACGACGCTGACCGGTACGAAGATACCTGATGCCCGGGCCCCCTTAGTGCATATCGGCCTTACCAACAACCAGACCTATTATTACCTCGTGACGGCCGTGAACGGCACCGGCGAAACCCAGGCAGCTGCTGAAGTAAACGCGATGCCGGTCTTTCCTACAGGGAACCCGCTCCCGCCCGCAAGCGTCACGGTTATCTCCGGCAGCGGTCAAAATAGTATATCCTGGCCCGCAGTCACGGGGGCGACATCATACAACCTGTATTGGTCCACGACGTCCATTACCCCGGACATAACCGCCGCGGATAACGTGATCCGCGACGTCACCAGTCCGTTTACGCATACGGGTCTTACGAGCGGACTGCCCTATTGCTACATCATAACGGCTATGAATGCCAATGGCGAAAGCGCCGGGTCAATGCAGGCGTGCGGGGGCATCGGAGCTATTCAATTATATTGGTAGAACAGGGATAGTGCTTGAGCAATAAATGCCTTAAGATCTCTTCTTCCTGAAGTTTATCTAGGTTGGCATTTGTACCAGGTTTGCATCGGTTTTTTTGGGTAGCTCATCGCTCGGCCATCCCCGATAAAGGCATTCGAGGACAGGCTGTTCATGCTGGACAGTTACAGTATCTCTTCCCTGATATCCAGGACTCGCATCACTCCACCCTCGCCCTTTAAAAAAGGGTTCGGCCGTGTCTGCCTTGGCTCGTTCTCGTAACTACGATCCGTGCGACATTGCTTTGCGCGTCATTCGCATCAGAGCTACCCGGCTCAGGGGAAAGGCAGAATCAAAAAGCTTTACCCCTCACCGAACGTCCCCGGAGCGACCCCACACAAAACTAGGAAGACACCTATTTGATTTCTTTTTGTGACTTCTGAGCCTTCTGTGGCCAAATGCTTTTCTTTAGTTTCCAAAAAGGATTTCTACTTTTTCAGCAGGCTGTTCGGGTGGTTGATCCTTAGTTGAATATCAGGGCGGAGATCTGAGAACAATTCAGGAGGCAATACAGGAGCAGGTACTGGGTCGATTCAATGCCCAGCTTTTTCATGCGGTAGCGCAGCGTATCCCTGGTGATCTCGAGGAGCTTCGCCGCTTGTCTCTGGTTTCCCTTTGTTGTCCTGAGCGCCGCGCGTATGGACTCTTCTTCAAGTACTTTGAGCGACATGCTGCCGCCATTATTATGATGGGCAGGGACGGCCCGTGCCGGCATGCGGACGGGTTCTTCCGGCGGTATCGTCGCCACGGAATCCATCTGTTGCACGGTAATACATGACCTAAGGTCATCAACCCCTATTATTGGGTCCATTGACATGATAACAAGCTTTTCCATGAGATTTCTTAATTCCCGTAAATTGCCCGGCCAGGAATTGTTTTGAAGAACGGCCATTGCCGAGGCTGATACGCTTTTCACCTCACAGGCATATTTTGTACAGAAACATTTAAGATAGTGATCGACCAGCATTGGAATGTCCTCGGCCCGTCTTCTGAGCGGCGGCATTTCTATCGTGACCACATTCAGGCGATAATAGAGGTCGAGCCTGAACCTGCCCGCCTGCACAAGTTCGTGAAGGTTCCTGTTCGTGGCGGCGACGATCCGGACATCGGCTTTTATCAGTTTAAGTCCTCCGACTCTCCTGAATTTCCGCTCTTCGATCAGGCTGAGGACCTTAGACTGCATCGAATACGGCATATCGCCGATCTCGTCAAAAAAGATGGTCCCCCCTTCCGCCATCTCTATGAGCCCTCGCTTGGACGTCTTTGCGTCCGTAAATGCACCCTTCTCGTGTCCAAAAAGCTCGCTCTCGATGAGGTGGTCGGGGATCGCTGAACACCCTATTTCCACAAAAGGTTTATCCTTGCGCGAACTGATCTCATGCACGGTTTTGCACAAATAACTCTTTCCCGTTCCGCTTTCTCCGAGCACCAGGAGCGTCACATCTGATTTGTTTGCCAAACGCTCCGTGATCCTGAGCACCTCGTTCATCGCGGCGCTGATAAACGCGAGACTGGCCCGCGAGACCTGGGCCTGCGGCTGCTCCTGCTTCAACGTATTCAAGATGGCGGTAAGTTTATCCAGATCGACGGGTTTTTCGAGATAATCAAGGGCGCCTATCTTCATCGCCTCAACGCTGCTCTGGATATCGGGGTGGGCTGTTACCATGACAATGGTCACCGAAGGCCTGATCTCCTTCAACGTTTTCAACAGGGTCAAACCATTCGTATCGGGAAGGCGCATATCGAGGATAACGATATCAGGATTCTCGTCTTCAAATTGCTGCATCGCACGAAGTCCCGAATCGGCGGTAACGACGGAAAAACCCTCTTTTTGGATCAGGTTCTGCAAGGAATTCCTGATCAGAAGTTCCTCATCAACGATCAATATTTTTTTGTTTGGCATGGCAGGGTGTCGGCGAGGTAGATCAGAATGCATTTTAAATGAAACCTTCTGCATAGTTTGCATAATATACTATATTGTGCAACAATGCAACTGGTTTTGTGTCAACTTTAGTTGTGATTACCGACTTGAAGAGAGAGAGTGATGTAACTATGACATCCAGTGAAAGCGGCGTCGTAACAGGAGTCGATAATATTTTTTGGTGGCTTAGAATGCCAAATTTGATATAATAGCGCCCATGATAAATCTTAAAAAGATCGACCTCTTCAAGAACCTCTCGGATGAGGAGCTCAAAGAGCTGTCAAATTACATTACTACGGTCGAGTTCCGGAAAAAAGACGATATCTTCACGGAGGGCGACGCGCCGGAGTGGTTTTACATCGTATCAACAGGCAAGGTAAAGGTAACCAAGATCTCCCACGACGGCAAAGAGATAATCCTCGAGATCATCTCCCCCTATGACATCTTCGGCGGCGTAGCGGTCTTGCGGAACTTCCCCTACCCGGCGAATGCCGTTGCCATGGAAGACTCGGAGATCCTGAAAATATCCCGGAAAAACCTCATGCGGCTTGTTGACCGGTTCCCCAACCTCATGTACTTCATTGCACTCCAACTTGGCGATCGGATGAAGAGTTCCTTCGACACGCTTAAGAACATCGCCCTCGAGCGTGTTGAGGCGAGGATCGCGGCGCTTTTGCTCAAACTCGGAAACAAGGTCGGGGTGGAGACTCGCGAAGGGCTGATGATCGATATGCGGCTCACCAAGCAGGATGTGGCCGACATGGTCGGGACCACGGTCGAGACCTCGATCCGCACCTTCAGCAAGTTCAAAAAAGACGGGCTGGTGATGGATGCGGACGGGAAGATCATTATCAAGAACCGTGAAGGCCTGATGAGATTATCATCGTAAAAGGCCATCACATGCATTTGGATTTTCTCTGCGAACTCTGCGTGCCTTTCACAGACCGAAACTTCTGACTTCTGACCTCTGTCTGCTGGATACTGGTCTCCCTCTTTAATGCGGCTGTTCAACCTTGGTAAGCAGCGTCATCAGCATATTGTAGAGGAAGAGGAATATGGCGAGCGCCTGGACCGCACCGGATACCACGGTAATGGTCCGGTACAGATCGCTCGGATCGTAGACGTTCAGGGCGTAGAACAGGAGCATGGCCACCAGAGAGATATTCGCCAGATAGAACTGTGCCTCACCGATCCTATTGCTGTAAAGCGTCCTGCCCATGAATCGCGGCAGGATATGATACCCCACTCCGTAGATCATCATCGATACCCAACCGAGCATATTTAGATGTGAGTGAACGAACTTGAGCGCAATCACATTCGGGTTCGCGAGCATAACGATCCCCATGACGGCTGCAATGCCAAGATACACGACACTCATGACGATAAACCCTTTTACGAACTTGTCCATTGAAAAGTGCCTCCTATGGTTTGGTTCAGATTTATAGGTTTGCTTCAGGTTGTAGGATGAAGGCTGAAGTTTAAAACCCTTCTACCTTCAGTCTATCTCCCTTCAGCCTATCCCCTGCTACCCCTGAAGTATATCGCACCCCGCCCCGGACTCCTATGACATAGCTCATAGTACAGTAGAATCAAGGAATATCTATCAGGATCATCCCTTGTGAATTCGGAATTTGAGCTAACGTAGCGGGGCCTGTATTTGAATATTTTCAAGACCAGGGCGGACGGGAAGACCGCTGGTGGCAGCGCCAGGTACCACCTCCGGGATGCTGGAGACGAACAACCACTCGCTATATTTGCTTTTCCCTATGAAGTCATTACCGTCCGTCGGAAAACCGGCACGGGGGAAAGATTGAAGATTACCATATATGTCCGGGAAATTCGCCTGTTTGAGCGGCTGCTTGTCACTCGGGCTGTTCACGCCGATGATGCGTCTGGTGACCGTGTTCCTGATCTCCACAAAATCCTCGCCTGAGATCGGGTCTTTGTAACGTTGGCGCAGGTGACGCATGCCCGCCGGCGTCCGGCTGTCCATGAGCAGATCATCGATACTGCTCGGATACTGGGCCAAGCCGGGAACCGCTTTATAGTACCGCTCGATCGCCGTTCGGTACTGGTCTCCCCTGAAAAGCAGCTCTTCCTCCTTGTCCCTGAGGACCACGTTGCTCCAGTACTTGCCGGCAGCGCCAAGGCTGATCCCGATGATCACGATGGCCACGAGCAGGGCAATGTAAGCAAAACCGCGCGAATTTCGGAACAGTTGCATGATCGATAATACCAGAATAAGGCGGATCAAGTCAATAATCGTGATTGCGGTTTTTAAGCTGAAGGCTGAAGTGATTAAGTTTTCCCCTTTAGTCCAACCCCCTTAAGCCTAAATACCTTCATTTAACCACCTATCCTTATATGACGCAGGTCATATCGCCTTCAGGGCAGTCGTGGTATAGTATATCTAACAAAATATCAAAGGAGGGCACTATGGTAACAGAAAAGAAAACAGTCACAAAGGATACGCTCATCGGCGACGTGATACGCATGAGCCCGGCGGCCAAGGCTGTCATCGAGAAATATTTCGGCAACGGGTGTTTCACCTGCGCGGGGATCAATGTGGAATCGTTGTCCTTTGGCTCGATGATGCACAATCTCGACCCGAACAAGATCGTCGCTGAGGTCAACGCGGCGTTGGGGGAATAACATGGCCGGCAAAGAGATCAAATGTTTTGTGTGCGGAACTGACGACAAGACCAGGGTGTACCTCCCCTGCTATCATGAGGGTGAAGAAAAGGTCGTCTGCACACGATGTCTCCCCATGCTCATACACGGGGCGCATTGAATCAACGAAAGACGATGAACGACAGTTCGATTCGCTCCCTGGATACGATGCAACATCTCGCTTTACGACTCGTCCCTCGTTTCTCGTTCGTCCCATCGCGCTAAAAAGCTGTAGAATTTCCGGCACGATACTGGTAGACTACGTTCATGAAGAGCGAACTTGCAATTGTTCTCGTGAGCGGAGGCATGGACAGTTGTGTCACGGCGGCCGTAGCGGACGAAGAATACCGGCTGGCATTCCTGCACGTGAACTATGGACAGAGGACCGAAGCCAGGGAACTGCAGGCGTTCAATGAGATAGCTGATCATTACAATGCCGAAAAACGCCTTACGGTCAACATTGAGCATTTGAAGGTGATCGGCGGCTCAAGCCTCACGGACACCAACATTCCAATTCCTGTCATAGCCGAACTCCGAACTCCGAACTCTGAACTCCCAACTTCCTCCATCCCCACAACCTATGTCCCTTTCCGTAACGCCCATCTTCTTTCCATCGCCGTTTCCTGGGCAGAGGTCATCGGTGCGACGAAGATCTTCATCGGCGCCGTCGAAGAGGACAGCTCAGGCTATCCTGACTGCCGCGAGGTGTTCTATCGGGCATTCAACAAGGTCATCGAGACGGGAACAAAACCGGAAACGCGGATCGAGATCGTCACACCCCTCATCCATCTCAAGAAGTCTGCCATCGTGAAAGAAGGCATTAAGCGGGTCGCTCCACTTCACCTGAGCTGGAGCTGTTACCAAAACAACGACCGGGCATGCGGCAGATGCGAAAGTTGTGCATTGCGGCTGAAGGGATTCAAAGAGGCAGGAGTGGACGATCCGATCCCTTACGATAAAACCGGAACCTGATTTATAAGAAGCTCGTTACAACCAGTGCCAGCGTCAATACAATCATGACCACGACCGTAGCCCAGGCGATGATATCGAACATTTTCGAGTTGATGTATTCCCCCATAAGCTCCTTTTTGTTGATCAAAAGGAGCATAAATATGAGCACGGGCGGCAGCATGACGCCGTTCACCACTTGTGATATAAGCATGATCGGGATAAGGGGCGCGTTCGGAATAAGAATGATAATCGCCCCGATCGCGATAATTCCGGTATAAAGCCACATGAACTGCGGCGCTGTTTTAAAGTTTTTATCTACGCCTGACTCCCACCCCATTCCTTCACACACATAGTAGGCTGTCGCCAAAGGCAGGATAGATGCGGCGAAGAGCGAGGCGTTCGCAAGACCTATCGCAAAAAGAACAGAAGCATACTTCCCGGCGAGCGGTGCAAGGGAGACGGCCGCGTCTTTGGCATCGGTTATCCTTATGCCTTTCACAAACATGGTCGCAGCGCAAGCGACGATGATAAAAAACGCCACGACGTCCGTCATAAAGCAGCCGACGATCACGTCCATGCGCGATGCTTCGTAATTCTCCACTTTAATGTTTTTTTCCACCACCGCGGACTGAAGATAGAACTGCATCCATGGCGCGATGGTTGTGCCGACCACTCCAATGAGCATCATCAGATAGGACGCCTTAAAATCAAAGGAAGGCTTTACCGTGTCGAGCATAATCTGTCCCCAGGGGGGATGGACCAGATATGCTGAGACCGCGTAAGTAAAGTAGACCGTGCATGCAATGAGAAAGATCCTCTCGACAAATCGATAGGTGCCCTTTACAACAAGCAGCCACACCGCAAAGGCTCCAATGGGCACCGAGAGATACTTGCTCACGCCGAAGATCTCCATGGCCGAGGCCCAGCCGGCGAACTCAGCGACGGTATTCCCCATGTCCGCGACAAGCAGGCTCAGCATGAGGAAAAAGGTCGCTCGGACCCCGAAATTTTCGCGTATCAGATCGGCGAGCGTCTTGCCTGTCACCACGCCCATTCGCGCGACCATCTCCTGCACCACGATAAGGGCAACCGTGATCGGGATCAGTGTCCACAACAGCGAATATCCGAAATGGGCCCCGGCAACCGAATACGTGGCGATCCCCCCGGCATCGTTGTCCACATTCGCGGTGATAATTCCCGGTCCGAGCACGGAGAGAAATATAAGAATTTTTCGTTTATCGAACATACACAGGTCCTGCCATTATTCCTTTTTTTACGGAGGAAAAAACGCACTGCTTATTTATCTCTTGCGGCGCTTTTTACGTGATGCGGTCGGCAGGAGGAAATCCACCACGTCGTCCACCGTCACGATGCCGCGAAGGACATTATGTTCGTCGACAACCGGAGCTGCAAGCAGGTTGTACTTCGAGACGAACTCAGCCACGTCCTTTTGTTCGGCATCCAACGGAAGCGTCTTGACCGGCGTGAGCATGATATCGCTCAGCAGTGTTTGCGGCATGGCGAGGATAAGATTCTTGAGAGACACGACGCCGTTAACATGCTCGTCCTGATCCAGGATATAAAGATAGTAGATCGTCTCCACGTCAGGCGCTTCCAGCCGCAGTTCCTTGATCGCCTCTTCCACGGTCATGTCGGGCGGGAATGAGAGGAATTCGGTGGTCATGAGACCGCCTGCCGTGTTGTCCTCGTGCTCCATGAGTTCCTGAACATCCTCGGCCTCTTCCTTCTCCATGAGGTTGATGAGTTCCTGCGCCTTGGCCTCGGGCAGGTCGCCGAGCACGTCCGCAGCCTCGTCAGGCGGCATACGTTCAAGGATATCGGACGCCCGTTCATTGGACATGTCGTCGATGATGTCAACCTGTACCCGTGGTTCGAGCTCGTGCAGCGCCCCGGCGGCCGTGTCCACGTCGAGACTGCCGAAAATGGCCGTCCGCTCTTTCTGAGAAGCATCGCTGATGATCTCGGCAAGGTCCGCCGGGTGAAGGCTGGAAACCTTCTGGCGTGAGACCCTCAGGGTCAGCCGCGTCAGCTTGGGTTCCACGGTCTGGACATAGGTCCAGGAAATAAGCTTGTGCTGGAGTTTGTATTTGAACAGGGCCAGTAATTTTTCCCCGCGTTTTTCAACGCCGAGCCTCCGCAGCAGACCGCGGAGACCGATGTCCGCGGCAACCAGGCAGAGTTTGCTTTTCACATCTCCAAGTTCGAGGTCGTTGACGCGCACCAGTTTGGCGCCGTTAATGTCCACGATCTGCTTGTCAAGAAGGTCCCGGAATATGAGGATATCGGATGGAGCAACCTCGGATGGTTTCAAAGCGTCAATACGCGCATTCACCGAGATGACGCGCCGGTTGAAGAGGTTGATCGTGTCCCAGGGGACAAGGTAGGTGTCCTTGCCGGCAGAAATGACCACCGCGGTTACCGCAGGGAAGGGCTCGCCCAAACCCACGACGATGTCGTTGAGCTTCCCTATCTCTTCACCCGTCTGGTCAAGAACCGGCTTCTTGTAGACCTCGCTGATAAAGATTGCTCCTGCGAAAAAGGGCATGAATACTCCGCTGTTAAAAGGAATGTTTAATGATGTAGGTTATACCAGCGGCCCTGGTTTAAGTCAAGAAAAAATCCGCCAGGCCAAACAAAATATGCTAAAATATTTATACACATAGGGACAATTCTCCGCACGGCCATGATTACCGTGCGGAGATTGGATAAAAGCATAAATCTATTAAACAATAATATATCGGCATAAATAAAATTAACATGTCATCTCGTTGGTTTTCTGATATAGTCTCCTAAATTTTGCTCGTCTCATGCGGAGAGAGTGCCGGAGTCAATCGAAAGGAGCTTTCATATATGCCGGAGCAAACAATAAAGGACCTGAAAAAAGAAATATACTTGATGATGCACAAGGCACAGGAGATGCTTGAACTCGTGGAAGACGGGTTCATGAAGAGCAAGCTCGCCTCTCTGGACCAGGCCGATGAGCTCGTCAAAGAGATCCACTCCAGGGAAGACATCCTGACCACCACGCTTGCGAAAATGGCCTCAACGAACAACGAAGCGCGGACGCTCCTTACCGTCCCCTCTCACATTGAGAAGATCGCCACGATCATCATGCGCATCACCGAGAGCAGTCGAACGCGGATCAAGGAAGGCCTGCTCTTCAGCGACAAAGCCGTCAACGAGACCGAAAAACTCTTCGCCTTTACCATGGACGTGCTCAAGAAGTCCGCCGAGGCCGCAATTACCGGCTCCGAGTCCGCCGTCAAAAACACGATAGCCGATGCCGATGCCATGGAGCGCATGGCCAACAATTTTGCGACCGCCCACGAGGACAGGCTCGTAACAGGCGAATGTTCCCCCAATTCCTCTTCGACCTATCTCTGCATCCTCTACGCATTTGAGGATATGGGAACGCATATCAAAAACGTGGTAAAACGGCTTTCGGCTAAATAAACGCCCTGCCCTTTTAAAAGCGGGTCCGTCAGATGAACAGGTTGAAGGGGGAGAGGATAAATCAGGCGGTTAGGCTGAAGGGGTTAGACTGAAGGGGATGGTTTTTAGGTAACGACAGCTTCCGCCTTGATCTGAACAACCTGCACTTACTTCAGCCGTCAACCTAATAACCTGAATTCAGCCTTCAGTCTTCAGCCTAAACACCTGCACAACCAACACGATCCCAATCAGGCATATCATGACCCCATCGTCAAATCCCGGAATCGGACTGGCCCTTTCGGGCGGCGCGGCACGCGGCATCGCCCATATCGCCGTACTGGACGTCCTGGAACAGGATGGGGTGCCCATTCACGCCATTGCCGGAACCAGCTCCGGCAGCGTCGTGGGTGCTCTCTATTGCGCCGGCATGCCGGTCTCGGAAATCCAGCGCATTCTTCTGAACACCCGGTGGAAGGATGTGCTTAAATTTACCGTCCCGCGCACAGGCCTCATATCGAGCGAAGGGATCTTCGAGTTCATGGAAGACATCCTTCCGGTTAAAAAGTTCTCCGCCCTCCCCCTCCCCTTTGCCGCGGTCGCCACGGACCTCCGTACCGGAGAAAAGGTCGCCATCACCACGGGATCGGTCGCCAGGGCAGTTCAAGCCAGTTGCAGCCTGCCGGTCATCTTTACACCAACGGCTATCAACAGGAAAACGCTCGTTGATGGCGGCGTTTCCAGCCAGATACCGGTTAGGACGGTACGGAATGAATTGGGCATGCGGAAAGTAATCGCCGTAAACGTGAACCACAAAGCCAGTGAGCTGGAACAGTTTGACAATATCGTAAAGATCGCGGCGCACCTTTCGGCACTCTGGGCATCAAGGAATGCGCGGGAAGAGGAAAAGCTTGCGGATGTCCTTATTCAGGTGAATGCAAAGGGAATTCCCCTTTATGATCTGTCGAAGTCAACGGAATTGCTGAAGCGCGGCAAAAAGGCCGCTGAAGAAAAACTTCCGGAGATCAGGGCGTTGATAGCCTGACTTTTCTGAATATCTTTCTGCTCATGCAAATATTGCTGGTGTGATCAGTTCTTGAACGACTAAGGAAGGGATTCTTGACAATATCATTTAAATGATATAATATTGCTTATGTCATGCAAGGAGACCCAATGCCGATAATCAAACCCATTTCCGACCTTCGCAACAAGGCGAACGAAATATCCGATCTCGCCCATAAGCTGAACGAGCCCATATTTATCACCAAGAATGGTGAAGGTGATATGGTCGTCATGTCAATGTCTCGCTACGCGCAGCTCCAGTTAAAGCTTGACCTTTTCGGCAAACTGGCCGTGGCCCAAAATCAGATAGCCGCCGGTGATAAAGGAAGAACGCTCAAACAGGTCATGACGGACATAAGAAAGCGGCTGCATGATCCCTCATAATCGCACCATCAGACTCCTCGGCATCGCGGAAGACGATCTCGCAGAAATCATGACTTTTATTGCTGAGGACAATATCGCCGCAGCCGATAAGTTTGCAGATAAGATTGAAGCTCATATTGGACGGCTCGCGGATCACCCATCTCTCGGCAGGGTTCCGGCGGAAGAGGAACTTGCGCGGCTCGGATACCGCTATCTTGTTGTTGACAATTACCTTGTTTTCTATACCGTGAGCGCGAAGGTAATTCTCATACACCGGATCATTCATGGCGCGAGAGACTACCTGCTCCTGCTGTAAGACGGCGCTTCTAGAATTCGCTTGAGCTAATGTTTGAACACCCGCTGGCCGGTAAACACCATGCTCACCCTGGGATTTGCTTCGTTGCAGGCCGTGATGACGTCGAAATCACGGTCCGATCCGCCCGGCTGCACGATCGCCGATATGCCTTCCTTGATGCCTACGTCCACACCATCCCGGAACGGAAAAAATGCATCTGAAACCATGGTGGAACCGATCAGTCCGCCCTTATCCTTCCTGGTCTGATCATCGATCTCCTTGAGCGCTTCCTTGTCACGTTTCCCCTGGCCTGCTTCCAGCTCGAATGTTTTGTAGGGTATCCCGTATTTCTTAAAGCAGAGGGCATCCGCATATTTCGTGTAGGCCTTGAAGATAGCGATCTCGGCAACGCCCACCCGGTCCTGCTCGCCGGTCCCGATGCCGACGGTTACGCCGTCTTTCACATAGATGACCGAATTGGAGGTGATCCCCTGCTCCACGTTCCAACCGAACAGCATGTCGTCGTATTCCCTGTCCGTGGGTTTCCGTTCGATCTTGTACTCTGTGCCTTTATAAACCGTCTTTGCTTCCTGAAAATCCTCTCTCTTCCGGATCGCGTTCTTCTGGGACTGCTGGACAATGAGACCGCCATCGGTAAGCGCCTTGAACTCCACCACGCTCATATCGCGGTATTTGGCGAGCTCAGTGATCTTTTCGAGCTTGACGATGCGCAGGTTCTTGCGTTTGGACAGAATTGCAACTGCGCCCTCCTCGTAATCCGGCGCCGCGACGACCTCCAGATAATTCGTGTTCGCCATCTCGGCGGTCTGCTTGTCCATCGGGCGGTTGACCACCAGACAGCCGCCGAACGCCGCGATGCGGTCCGACATGTTTGCCCGCTCGTATGCCTCGGCTATGGTCTTTCCATAAGCCGCTCCGCAGGGATTATTGTGCTTCATAATGGCCGCCGCAGGCCGGTCCATCAGATACTTCAGGATATTGAGGGCATTATCAAGATCGGTGAAATTTGTCTTTCCGGGATGTTTCCCGGCCTGGACCATCTGTTCCTCGGTGAGAGCGCTCACGAGACCGTTGCCGGGTCCTATGAACTTCACACCCGCGAGCTGAAGATTTCCGCTTACCAGCTGGTACATCGCGGCCTGCTGGTCGGGATTCTCGCCATAGCGCAGGCCTTTCTCGATAAGTTCTCCGGTCCCCTCGTCTGCGATCTTCCATGATCGCTTGCGATAGGACAGCTTCTGATCGCCGAAGGCAATGGTCATCTCAGGCGGGAAATTATCGGACATGATGGTCTTGTACATCTTCTTGAGATCAGACATGAAACCCTCCATAAGATAAATTCCAATAGCAAAATTGCAGCTTAAAAATAATAACCAAACTTTTAGTTGGCTGTTGAAAAACGTCCATCTGCCGTCATCCTGAACGAAGTGAAGGATCTCAAGTCTCAGGGGAAGGCAGATTCTTCGCTGCGCTCAGAATGACTTTATTGGTGTTCATTGACTTTTTCAACAGCCTGTTGAGACTTGCTGCTTGTGTTTTGGTCTTTCGTTCACAACTACACTTTATCAACTGACTTCTGCCCAAGCAGTCCCGCGGGACGGATGATGAGCGTGATGATAAGAACGAGAAATGCAAAGGCATCCTTATACACATTCGAGATGTAGCTCGCGCCGAAATTCTCAATAAGCCCGAGCATGAAACCGCCGAGCATGGCGCCTGGAATGCTGCCTATGCCGCCAAGCACGGCTGCGGTGAAGGCCTTGATGCCCGCGAGATAGCCCATGAAGAAGTGCACGACGCCGTAATAGAGCGTCACCATGACCCCCGCCACGGCAGCGAGCGAAGAGCCGATCATAAAGGTGATAGAAATTACCTGGTTGATATTGATGCCCACGAGGCCGGCCATGACCCTGTCCTGTGATGTGGCGCGCATGGCCTTGCCAAGCCGCGTTCTCTTGACAAATAAGTGGAGACCGACCATGATCAGGACCGACGCGCTCAGGATGAAGATCTGCACCGGTGATACATTTGCGCCGAAGATGGTAAAGCCTTCCGAGGGCAGCATGGGCGGCAGGTTCTTGTACTCCTTGCCCTGGGCAAGCATCACAAAATTCTGGAGGATGATCGACATTCCCACTGCGCTGATAAGCGGGGCAAGTTTCGATGCGTTTCTAAGGGGCCGGTAGGCAACGCGCTCAATGACCGCGCCATAGGCGGCGCAGAATGCCATGGATATGATGACCGTGAGCAGGAGCGACAGAGGCAGGCTGTATGCCGTGAGCCCCAGATGGGTCAGTACGCCAAGGACGATGATCCCGACGTATGCCCCGAGCATGTATACCTCGCCATGGGCAAAGTTGATGAGCTGGAGAATGCCGTAGACCATGGTGTACCCGAGGGCGATGAGCGCATATACCGCACCGAGGGCGAGTCCGTTTATGAGCTGCTGGGTGAACATAGAGTCAAACTATTTCACCACGGAGTATCACGGATTAACACTGATTAAATAATACTAAGGACTAGACCTTGAATTCTTTTCCGTGATAATCGGTGTGCATCCGTGGTAAATATGAATTTACCCTCTCATCTTCTGAATTACTTTACTTCAACAAATTTCCCGTCAACAACCTTCCACACCACGTAAGGCGCCTTGGTCACATCACCGTTCTTGTCAAAGGATATGTCGCCAAAAGCGCCTTTAAAGGTGTTCCGGGATATGTACTCCGCGACTTTCAAGCCGTCCGTCGTTCCTGCCTGCTGCATAGCGGTAAGTATGATGTTGGCCGCGTCATACGCATAGATAGAATATGGCCCCGGAGCGCCGTATTTTGCGGTGTATTTTTCATTGAATGCCCTGGATGTCGGCAATCCTGAGGGGTCCTTGCCGAACGTCACATAGGTCCCTTCTGCGGATTTCCCCGCAATGTCGATGAACGTCGGGTCATATACGCCATCCCCGGTTATCATGGGGATGTTCATCCCCACCTCTTTGGCCTGGCGCACAAGCCTCCCGGCCTCGGGATAAACGCCGCCGAAGAAATAAACGTCGGGCTTCTTTTCTTTCATTGAGGTCAATACCGCCTTGTAATCAGGGTCCCTTGTCTGGATGCCGTCGTAAAAAACCACTTGCACCTTGTTTTCCACTTCTTTTTTAAAATAATCCGCGAGGCCCTGACCGTACGTCGTCTTGTCATGGAGAACGGCCACCCGTTTCGGTTTCAGGGTCTTGAGTACAAATTCCGCGGCAACTCCTCCCTGCTGATCATCGGTTCCGCATACTCTAAAAATAGTATTATACCCCTGACGGGTAAGACGGGGATTCGTCGAGGCCGGGCTAATGGCGACCATATGTGCGGCGGCGTAATACGTCGACGCGATAATGGAACAGTTGGAATTCCAATGCCCCACGACGGCATTTACCCTCTGGTTTATGAACTTGTTCGCAATCGACACTGCCTGTTTGGGATCCGCCTGATCATCACCCGGTACCACCTGGATCTTTTTCCCGAGGAGTCCCCCTTTTTCATTCCATTCCGCAGCAGCGAGTTCAACGCCGTTCCTCAGGTCAATGCCCATCTTGCTCTG
>JBARBN010000060.1:0-20206 GCA_049793155.1 Nitrospirota bacterium | reverse complement strand
ACCTTTCCCTGGCACAACACCACGGGTGTCCGGGATGTGGAGAAAGCGGTGGTCGAGCTCAAACAGCGCTATGCGCGCGAAGTGCAGGTCCACGGCAACGCCGGGCTCGCCCAGACATTGATCGAGAAGGACCTCATTGATGAATACAGGCTCTTGACCTTTCCTATAGTCCTCGGGACCGGGAAGCGGCTATTTGGGAACGGCGCGGTCCCGCGCACGCTCAAACTGGTACGATCAAGCACCACCAGTACGGGTGTTATCATCAGCGTATACCGCGGAGCAGGCGCCTTGAAAACCGGAGTTGTATCATCTCGAGACCTTGACATTGGGGGAGGCGACGCATTTAGTGCATAAAGCCGATCACTTATTCTGAGTGATATGTTGCCAATGAAAAACACAAAGGCCCGGGGAAGTTCCGGGCCTTTGTGTTTTTTGTTATATACTAGCTGCCGTCTACCATCTCCCGTCTACCGTCTCCCCGTTCGGTTTCGAGATCGGCGACGGGGCCGCTTCCCGGTAATTGAGAACGCTCTGGGATTCGAGAAAGCGCTGCATTGCTTCGGGATCCGAGGACCCGGCCGGGACCCTGACATCCGCCTGGCAGGCATTCAGGATGGTCTGGACGAGGTCTCGAGCGCTGAACTCGAGTATCTCCTGTACCTCTTCGGGAGATGCATCCTCGATCAGAAGATCATTTTCCTGATACCATCCGTCCCCCTGCTCGCCGGCAGGCCTGGAGTAGGTGCCGGCGTTCTTTGTCACAATGCCCCGCTGCAGGGCAAAGTACGACACGTCGGCCCGAAGCTGCTGCAGGCCCTTGAATGCCGCGTTGGAGCAGATACCGGTCCTTCCCCAGATAATGGGGTTGAACCTGGGTAGGCTGAGGCCGCTGCCGAAGATGTAACTCCCCGGGCGGTGCCCGGACTCACGAATGCTGATGGAGAAAAAATCGTTCTTGTACTCCGTTGAACCGACGGCTGTGGTGTGCATGATGCGCTCCTCCTCTTGATCGAATTGATATAAAACCGTTCCTGTCCTGTTTAAAAATACTATAGCCGAAGTCAAAGCCGATTGCCAGTAAAAAAGAATGGTTCTAAGCTAAAGTTGTGACTTGACATCTCTTCATAATGATCGAATAGATGTGCATCCAGGGCGACTAGAGACGACCTCCCTCTGTCCTTTCAGAGATACCACGACGGTTCCTCATCCCTGGAATATTCCCCACCTGCAAATGTATCGCGAATGACGTATAATGACAAGCAACTGCGAAACAACGGCGCAACGCGAGAGAGAGGATAGGAATTGATGGGAAATACGTTAACGAGCTACTCGGACGACAACATGACGCGTGAGGCGCTTGGGAGGGTCGGATCGAAGAGAACGCTTCATGAGATCTACGGACTTTTTTACGGAGGCATGGCGGCGCCGGACCCGGCTGACCCTGAAAAGTATCTGTCCGTTATCTTAGCGGAAGACACTGACCCTCCTGTTTCAGAAGGTGACGCTGAAAAGGTGAAGGGCAACCTGCTGTCGCTCTGGAACTTCATTGCCCGATGGAAACCGGAAGCAGATCCATTTTATTTTCCCGAGCAGGAGTATCCGGACAATTTTCAGGGCGTGCTGCACCACCTGACCGACGATCTGTCTCTGCTGCAATACTTCATAGCGGGGCTTAATCTGGGCGGAACGGAAGAGGACGACTTCTCCCCGGATGCGGTCGATGCGATGCACGAACTTACGGAAGCGTCGGAACGATTGCAGAAAAATATCGCCGTGTGCGCGAAATTGGCGCCGACGGCAAGGGATGACGACCCGGACTCAACGGCAAAGATGCTGGACGAGATCGAGGAACTCCTCGCCGACTGTATCGCACGGGTGACTGTCGGGCTCAAAGACGCGAAGGACGGCCACTCGTGAGGCATAAGGGGAGGTTGTTGTTGACGTTGCTCAGCGAAAATTGTGGTAGTATAGGGTCGAGCGGTTTCATCGATCAGCGGGCGATAGATTTCTAAAGGAGATAATAACCAAATGAAAATATCAGACTGGCTGGATGAAAAGGAAGCAGAGAAGGTGGATGTATCTCAGATCGTATTGCCTGCAGATATGTCTTATGATGAAACCCCGGACGAGACTATTTATTTCAAAGAGATCAAGCCTTGCGGGGTTCTCTGTACACGCAATCATCCCTTTTCCACGGTCGAACGCTTTGGACACTGGTATTACGGCAGAGGTCAAGACAAGAAAGCTGGTATTCACTCATCAGGCATGATGTGGAGGCTGTTTACCAGGGACAAGGATATTGCTCTCCAAACGGCAAAAGCGCACATAGAATAAAATTTTTTAGGTCTTCCGGGTTTTGAGCGGGTCGCTTTTATCTATTTCTCATTCAGCACACGTCACGTTCCTATCTTTTTCTGCACCCCAGTTCACAGCTCCGCGCAGGGCATGATTGCCGGTACTGACAACAAGCCTTTCGAGCATCGCAGCACTTACCCCTCGCCCGGGGGAACGGGCTCGGCCGTGTCTTCCTGGCTTTGTGGCAGGTTCGGTCTTTTCTCCTTTGGCATGCTTGCGCGCGAACCTGTTCATGGGACGCAGGGGCTTCTGGAAAAGCAAAGAGTTCTGCCGTTCCCTTGCACCGGGTAGCTCTGACGCGAGACACGTAGAGCAATGCTGCACAGATCATAGTTGCCAGAACAAGACAAGGCAGACACGGCCGAGCCCTTTTTTAAAGGGCGAAGGTCAAGTGATGCGAGTCCTGCATATCAGGGTGGAGGTACTGTACATCTTCCCGGCACGCTGCGTGGCCGAATGATGAGCTGCCCAAAAAAATCAATGGACACCTGGTACAATCGCCAACTGAGATAACGTTCACATGGGAACCGCTAAGAATCGTTGATTCTCATCGTTACCCAAACCCCGCACGTCCCCGGAGCGGACCCGCATTCCTCTTCCCTAGCACCCGCAGCAACCATCGTCATCATCTTCATCCAGGTCCGTCAATGCCTTTTTCAACTCGGCCAGATCCTCGCCGGTGATGTTTTTATCGGTTTTCGCCCTGTTGCAGAATGCCTTTGCCGCCGGATCTACACGTTCCCCTTCGGCGATGCATCCGCAGAATGAACCGACCGTATTGATCTCTTCGCATTTCTCATCAATCGTCTTCATAGCAACCTCCTGTTGAAAAACCACTCTTCTCGAGCCGGCTAAGCCGCTCGCTTTGCCCCTACAGGTTTCAAGTTTAAATTCTCCCTGATATTTGTCGCCGGTAAGCTTGATGCATACACAGGGGTCCCCACATCGAACAATTTAGATGTGCTCAAGCCTCCCACGACAACTGGGTCAAGACCCGCATGCTCCACCAGCTTGACGGCAGCTTTCAGCGCTTCCTGATCGTCAGCGGCTATCGGGATCCCGATAGTTTCCCCGCGGTTGTTCACTGTTCTCCTGAGATCTACAAAATACACCGTATTGAAGGCCCTTACGATCCTTGCACCCGGCAGAAGACGGGACACAAAGGCGCCCATGCCGCCCGGTTCTTTTCTCGCCTCTTCCGCGATCTTCCCGTCTCTCTCAGGATACGGGTTCGACGTGTCGATCACGATCTTGCCCTTCAGCGCCTCTTTTGTTTCGGCGTCAAACTCAGGTATGGCCTTGAGCGGAACCGACAGCACGATTGCATCTCCAAATGCGATCGCTTCGGCAACGGTCCCGGCGCAGGCTTTGGGCCCCGAGGCCAAGACAAGGTCCTTGAGCGTATCGGGGTGTCTCGAGCTATAGAGGACCTCGTATCCTGCCTTGGCGAGCAGAATTCCAAGAGTTCCCCCGATATGGCCTGATCCGACTATCCCGATCTTATTTAGTTTATTTGTTTTCATATCTTCATCTCCTTAGAAGTCCTCGTAATGCCAATATTCAACCACGGAGAAAAAGGACCTCTCTTACAATTATACCACCGGGTCTTTTTCCCAACCCTCTCCGATCCCGGGCATCATAGCGCTCTTGTAATATTCTCAAAAAAACCTTATATTAATATTTAGATGTACTTTTCTGCTCGTACGAGCTGTGACACCAGAAGGCCGGAGAGGCTTACTTTATGAAATATCTATTGAACATTGCAACACTCGCGGTTTTGCGTAACCTCGTGGTCCTGTGCATCCTGGCCCTCGGGTTTGCACCTCTGTCCGTCTTCGGCGAAGAAGCGCCTGCCGCAGTCGCCCTCCCGCCGCACATTCTGGCGTTCCACCCGGGGGAGACCCTTACGTACAATGTCAGCTGGTCGAATATCCTGACGGCCGGTACCGCGGTCATGGAGGTTAAAGGTGAAACCACGCCCGACGGCAAGAGAGTGCTCCAGTTCATCGTGACGGGCCACTCCACGGGACTGGTCGGCAGTGTCTTCCCGGTGACCGATACGGCCCGGAGCGTGTTCGACCCTTTGCTCATGCACAGCCTCTCGTACAGCCTCAGGGAACACTACGGCAAGAAGGACAGGCTGCGCGTCGTGGTCTTCGACCGAGAGCAAAGGACCGTGATCAGCACGCTGAACAACGACCCGCCGGCAACCCTGGACGTACCGGAGCAGGTGCAGGACGCCTTGTCGTCGCTCTACTATCTTCGGACGAGGGAAGACCTTGAGCCCGGCAAGACCATCATCATCGATGTGCTCGACAGCGAAAAGAACTGGTCCGTTGAATTCCAGGTCCTGGGCAGGGAGAAGCTGAAAACGGCCCTAGGCGAGTTCTCGACGATCGTGGTCAGGACCTTTCCCAAGTATAAGGGCGTCTTCCGGAACAAGGGCGAGGTGTTCATCTGGCTCACGGACGACAGCAGGAAGGTCCCGGTGCTCATGAAGAGCAAGCTCAGCGTCGGTTCCTTCGTGCTCACGCTTGCGGAGATGAAACTGTAATATCGGTGTCCCGGAAAGCAAAACAACTTTTTCTCGCGGAGGCGCAGAGGTCGCGGAGAAAGGCACAAGAATGTCTTGTTCGAACACAAATTCATAACAAGGTTTAATTTAACTCTGCGACCTCTGCGGCTCTGCGAGATACATCTTTTTGGCTCCGCCCGTCCTGCAGGAAAACGCTTGTTTTTACGTGCCCTATTGTTTATAATGCACGTTCCAATTCTTTATTGATTGTGGAGGTGTTACTATGCCGGTTTATGAATATGAATGCGGAAGCTGCGGGGGCCGCTTTGAAGCTGTCCGGAAATTCAGCGATCCAGATCTCACTATATGCGCGTTGTGCAAGGCCAAGAATATCCACAAGGTGCTTTCCACTCCTGCCTTCGTGCTTAAAGGAAGCGGCTGGTATGTGACGGATTACCCGTCGAACGACCGAAAAGAGGGAAACGCTTCGGAAAAACCCAAAGAGGAGGCAAAGCCGGCAACTGCTTGTGCCGCGGGCACCTGTCCTGGTACCTGTCCGTCCAAAGGCTGATCCCAGATGGAACCCATACACATCCAGATGCCGTATCCTCTGCTGAAGGATTATCTCGAGATGCTGCGCAAGCGCCGCTATGACCTCGAGATCTATTTTTCCGGCGCGGTCCTGGACCAGATCGAGAAGCAGGACCTCGAGAAGCTGATCGAACTTCTTGATTGGAACCCAAAGCTTACGCTCCATGCGCCGTTCATGGACATGAACCCCGGCGCCATGGACCCGATGGTGCGGTCGGTGACACAGGTGCGTTTCCGACAATTCCTGGCCGTGGCCGCCATGCTCAAGCCGCGCGCCGCTGTTTTCCACGCTGCCTACGACCGGTGGCGTTACAGCGGGAGGAAGGACATCTGGCTCGAGAACAGCATCGAGACCTGGCAAAAGGTCGTGGAAGCGGCGACCAAGATCGGACTGCGCGTCGCGGTAGAGAACGTGTTCGATGAAGAGCCTGAGGCGCTTCAGATGCTTATCGAGAAGATTGACAGTCCGGACTTCGGGTTTTGCTTCGACACGGGTCATTTCAATCTTTTTTCCACGGTCACGATGGAGCAATGGTTCAAGTCTCTCGGGAGCCGCCTCGTGGAGGTCCATTTGCACGACAACGACGGGCATGCCGACTCTCACTGGGCCCTGGGGCGGGGGAATGTCGATTTTAAAAAATTCTTCGGCCTTTTGAACGTCCAAACTTCTCAGCCTGTTCTTACGGTTGAAGTGCACGATAAAGACGGGCTTGAGACGAGCCTGGAGCAGGTAAAGCAGTTCATGAAGCGGGATTGATAGGGGCTGGAGGAAGGGGAAAGGTAGCCGCAAACTTCAGTTTGCGCGGTTTTCAATGCTTTACGAACGCAGGCTAAAGCCTGCGGCTACCACGACAAATACGTCATCGTATTTTAAGGCATCAGCCTTTTTCAGGAATACCATTAACCACTTTCGCGGGGTTTACCTTGACATACACAAGTCGTTCGCATGGATCACTGATCATGAAAAAGATAATCGCACTGCTGTCGCTGTCCCTTTTTGTTGTTTCCTGCGCGCCGCTTCACGCCAGGATGTCTGAAACCGTGTCCGCGAAGGTCGGGTCCGACGTCCGCATACAAGCCGATGCCGATTACCACTATATGGTCGGCGTACTCTCTGAAGAGGATGGCGATCTCGACGCCGCCATGAGGGAATACGAGGCGGCGTACCGGCTGGACCCGAAGGCGGCCGAAATCGCCATCTCTCTCGCGTCCCTCTCCCTTCGCATTGGGCAGATCGATCAGGCGACCCGTTTTGCGCAGCAGGCAGCGGAGCTCCAACCGGACAACCCGCGGCCGCTCATGCTCCTTGCGAGCATCTATACGGGCAAAAAGAAATACGAAGATGCAGTGGCCGTCTATCGCAAGATAATAGCGATCAATCCGCAGCAGGAAGACCCGTATGTGTACCTCGGTTCGTTGTACGCATCTCTGAAACGGTACGACGAGGCCATAGAAACGTTTCATGCCCTCGAGAAGATCAATCCCGCTTTGCTCATGTCGCCCTACTATCTCGGCCGGATCTACACGGAACAACAGATGTATAAAGAAGCACTGGCTGAATATAAGCGCGCGATCTCCATCCGGGACGACTTCGAGCCCGCGTTCATCGGTATGGCGTTCGTTTATGAGCAGATGGACAATGTTGGCGACGCCATTGAGGCATATAAAAAAGCGATCGAGATCAATCCCCACAACCTTGAGATCATGCAGCACCTCGCCCAGCTCTATATCCAGCAGAATTCGCTTCCCGAGGCATTGGAACAATTAAAACGGGTGATCTCCCTGGACCCCAAGAACTATGACGCACTTGTCAAGATCGGTCTCATTTATGCCGAGCAGAAAAAATACGAAGAGGCGGTGCAGGCCTTCCAGCCTGTTTCGCGCGCACTGCCGAAGGACCTGAGGGTCAAACGGTACCTTGCCTCGACCCTGGTGGCCGCGAAACGATACGACGAGGCGCTCACGGAATATCGTGCCCTCCAGTCGGCCGCTCCCGAGGACACCGACACGATCCTTCAGATCGCGTACATCTACGCCCAGATGGGCAAGACCGCGGACGCGGTGCCGTTCCTGGAGAAGGCGCTTGCCGAACAGCCCGGGAAGCCCGAGCTGTACCTGTATCTGGCCAATGCGTATATGGATCTCGAAAAATACCCGCAGGCTGTCGACACGCTGAACAGGGGATTCCAGATGGCGCCGGACCGGGACGACCTGCTGTTCAGTCTGGCAATCGCCTACGAAAAGCAGGGCAAGCGCGACGAGATGATCGCTACGCTCAGAAAGACGATAGCGCTCAAACCGGACAATGCGGACGCCCTGAACTACCTGGGCTATTCCTTTGCCGAAAAGGGCGAGAACCTTGACGAGGCGATACAGCTGATCAAACGCGCACTCGTGGTCAAACCCGGGAGCGGCTACATCCTCGACAGTCTCGCCTGGGCCTATTATCAGAAGGGCATGCTGAACGAGGCGCTCGATGTCATGAAACAAGCGATCGCGAAGGTGGGCGAGGACCCCGTGATGCGGGAGCACTATGGAGATATCTATCTGAAGCTCTCCAACAAGGAGATGGCCAGACTGCAATGGTTCAAGGCCCTGGAACTCGATCCCAAGAACCAGAAGCTCCGTGAGAAGTTCAAGGAGGCGGGGTTCGGCGATCCCGACGGCCTGCTCAGGGACGTGAAGCCGGGGAAAAAGGGCAAGAAGTGAAGACTGTTCGGTTCGCCGCTCTCATCATTATTCCTTTCCTGTTCTCATGCCTTCCTAAAAAACCAGAGATCCCCATGACCGAGGTCCCGGCCGGGCCGGTGCTTGAAGCCCTGGAACAGCGCCGGCAGTCCTTTACCGGGCTCAAGGCGATCGCGAGCGTCGAGGTGGTCAAGCGCGGCAGAAAACGTACGCTCGAGAATGTGGGCGTCGTGCTTGATGCACAGCGCAGGTTCAGGATCGAGGCTTACGGGCCCCTGGGGCAGTCAGAGCTCGTGCTGGTCTGGGACGGGCGGGAAGTGCTGGAGCGCTTGCCGGGAAATGACCGGGTCGTCAGGCAGGGCGCCGCGGGTTTGGAGCGCCTGCTTGGCGAGGGAGTAGGGGTCCAGGATCTCTGCGCTCTCCTCTCCGGCAACATTCCGGCGGGCGATCAGCCCCCTGATGCCCGGCTGTTCTGCGGACGGGACAATGAATGCATCCTCGAGCTGTCACGCGGCGATGTTGTTCGCCGAGTCAAGGTCGTATTCCCCGCCGGGCCGGGCCGGGTCCCCTCGATGGTTTCTCAGGAACTGTTTTTGTCTGGCAAGCTGGTGTATCAGGCGAAATTTAACCGGACAACGGAGATCGCCCATTACCCTTTGCCGATGAATATCGTGATATCGAACCCGGGCAATAACCTGCTCCTCTCCCTGGTGTATAGCGATGTGGAAGTGAACATCCCGATCAGTGATGAGGCGTTCCTGTTGAACGATGCGGATTCGGGCGCAGAGATCAAATGAGGGAAGACAGAAAATAGAAGAGAGATGGACAAGGTGAGCACCATAACGCTTCGTTCTCCGGCGAAGATCAATCTTTGCCTGTCCGTTCTCGGCAGGAGGCCGGACGGTTACCATGACGTCGAGATGCTGATGCAGATGGTAGGGCTCTTCGACGAAGTGACCGTGTCTCTCGGAGGAACGGGCATCAGGGTGACCTGCGACAGCGAGGCGGTTCCATCCGGGGAGAAGAACATTGCCTGGAAGGCGGCGGCGGAAATGCTCAGGATCTCCGATGCAGCGACCGGCCTGGCTATCGAGATCAAAAAGAACATACCCGTTGCGGCCGGGCTCGGGGGAGGGAGCGGCAATGCGGCGGCCGTGCTCGCGGCATTGAACAGGCTGCTCGGCGCCGGACTTGATCGGGACCGGCTGGCCGAGATCGGCGCCCGAATCGGCATGGACGTGCCCTTTTTCTTCTTCGGACCGACGGCCCTTGCACGGGGGAGGGGGGAGGTCCTCACGGAACTGGCTCCGTTGCCGCGAATCCCGATCTTACTCGTCAATCCGGGCGTTGAGATCTCCACCGCCTGGGTCTACAAAAATCTAAATTTGAGGTTGACAAAAAAAGGCGACTGTAATAAAATTGCAAGGCTTAATATCCGAAAAATCGCCTTGGGGCTCCATAATGACCTTGAGCGGACTGCCATGGCAGTTCAACCGGTGATCGACAGGATCAAAGATTCGCTTTTGGACCGGGGGGCCGCGGGTTGTCTCATGAGCGGGAGCGGGCCGACGGTGTTCGGGATATTCGAGACAGAGGCGGCATGCCGGGCTGCCGCGGACAGCCTTTCTCCCGAGGGGTGGAGGCTATACCCGGTGGAAACGTTGACCGAGTCACCGCTTGCCGGGTTTTGTGCCGGAGAGCAGAACAGGGTCCCGAAGTTTTCATGATCGACCATAGTGCGACGATTCTTCAGCGTGAAGGAGAGTCTATGGAAATCACGGAGGTGAGGGTTTTCCCGGTCAATAATGAAGAGCGCCTCAAGGCCTATGCGACCATAACGATCGATAACGTGTTCCTGATCAGGGACCTTCGCATCATTAACGGCAACGCGGGATTATTTGTTGCCATGCCGAGCCGCAAGATGAAGGACGGATCATTCAAGGACATTGCCCATCCGCTGAACAGCGAGACCAGGCAGATGATAGAAATGAAGGTCATTCCTGAATATGAGCGCGAGCTGGCCGATCCCGCGAAGCAGGGGCCGGCGCCGGATGGTTCCGAAGAGCGATAATACGCTGCTGATATGAGTTTTGCCGATTCTGCATCTAACGCGAGAGGATAGGCGCCTTGCCTATCCTTTGATGTTTACCCCGGTTAAGATCACCAGCCGTCTTCCCGGTTGAAAGTCCCATTGAACGGATACGTTCCGTTTGCAGCAGAACTTTTTTGTTTACGGAGTTGTTCTCTCTCGGGGTTGTCCGGCCCCGTTGCCGGGCCCGGAGGCGGCCTTCGATCGGGGATCGTCTAATGGTAGGACAGAGGCCTTTGAAGCCTTTTATCGGGGTTCGAATCCCTGTCCCCGAACCAATATTCGGAAAAGAGGAAGAATGACGTGAAGGCGAGAACACGGGAAATAAAGATCTTTTCGGGGAACGCAAACCCGGCGCTGGCAAAGGAAATCTGTCAGAAGATGGGCATCCCGCTCGGGAACGCGCTGGTAGGCCGTTTCAGCGACGGCGAGATCAACGTCCAGATCGTGGACAACGTGCGCGGCATGGATGTTTTCGTCGTACAGCCGACCGGAAGCCCGGTGAACCGGAATCTGATGGAGCTGCTGATCATGATCGATGCGCTCAAGCGCGCGTCGGCGACCCGCATCACCGCGGTGCTCCCCTATTACGGGTACAGCCGGCAGGACCGGAAGGTCCAGCCCCGCGTTCCTATTACGTCCAAGCTTGTCGCCGATCTCATCACGACCGCGGGCGCGAACCGGGTACTTACCGTCGACCTGCATGCTGGCCAGATACAGGGGTTTTTCAATATCCCCGTGGACAACCTGTTTGCAGCACCGGTGCTCCTCGAGTATCTCCGGTCGAAAAAGTTCAACAACCTGACCGTTGTTTCACCCGATGCCGGCGGCGTGGAGCGGGCCCGGGCTTTTGCCAAGCGGCTCAATGCGGCCCTTGCGATCATCGATAAACGGCGGGACAAACCGAACGAGGCGCAGGTCATGCACATTATCGGAGACGTCAAGGGGCACGACTGCCTGCTGCTGGATGACATGGTGGACACCGCGGGAACGCTGACCGAAGGTGCGGCCGCGCTCAGGGCGAACGGAGCGGGCACGATCAATGCCGCCTGTTCCCATGCGGTGCTCTCGGGCCCGGCGATCAAGCGTATTAATGATTCATCGCTCGATGAACTGATCACGACGAATACGATCGCTCTGGACAGCAAACAGCAGGAATGCAGGAAGCTGACGGTGCTTTCCGTTGCTCAGCTTCTCGCCGAAGCAGTCACGAGGATCCACGAGGAAACATCGCTCAGTTCGTTGTTCGTATAAAGGGAAGAGAGGAACCACGGGTGAACACGGACAACCTCAGGAAAACAAAAAAGCCGCTCCTGCGGTCAGCCGAACGAACGTTCATCCGCGTTTATCTGAAGTCATGTATAACGCTTCATTAATAACTGCATCGGAGGAGAAATGGACAGAATAGCATTAACAGCACAAGTCAGAGAAAAAGTGGGCAAGGGAGCTGCCCGGGGATTGCGGAGGGATGCGCAGGTGCCGGCGGTCCTCTACAGCCACGGCAAGTCCACCCCCATCATGATGGTCAATAAGGACGTAGCGAAAGTCCTTAACACCGAGGGCGGAGCGCATGCGCTCATCAACCTCAAACTCGAGGGGGGAACAGGCGCGGGCATGAAGCTGGCCCTGATCAAGGATTACCAGGTGGACCCCATAAGCAGCAAGCTTATGCATCTCGATCTCATGGAAGTCGCCATGAACCAGAAGGTGAAGCTCCAGGTGGCGGTGCATATTTCCGGAAGCGCCATCGGGGTGAAGGAAGGCGGCATTTTCCAGTATGGGCAGCGTGATCTCGAGATAGAGTGCCTCCCGACCCACATTCCCGATTTTATCGATGTGAATATCGAGCACCTCAAGGTGAACGAGTCTCTTCACGTGAGGGACATCAAGGCGCCTGAAGGCGTAAAGATCCTGACCGACATGGATGCGACCGTGGCGACGATCCAGCCGCCGATCTCGGAGGCCAAGCTCGAGGAGATGCTTACCGCGACCCCGGCTGTGGCAGCGGAGGGTGCTGAGCCCGAGCTCGTCAAGAAGACGAAGAAGGAAGAAGAGGCTGCGGCCGCGGCGGGTCCTGAAGCAAAGGGCAAAGAAGGGGCCAAAGAAGGTGCAAAAGAGGCTGCTCCGAAGAAGGATGCTGCACCCAAGAAGGAAGCTGCGCCCAAGAAGTAAGCCAGAGTATCAATGCAAATTGAAAAATGCAAAGGGCAAAGGGCAAAAGGCCGGCGTGCCCGCTTGGTTCATCATTTTGCAACATGCAATTTGAACCTTGCATTTTGCAATGACGGTTTTGCATGAAGATCATTGTCGGGCTCGGCAACCCGGGCAGGAAGTACGAACGTACGCGTCACAATGCGGGATTCATGGCCGTGGACGAGCTTGCCGGAATCCTGCGCATCAATAGTCCTCAGGAAAAAAACCAGGCCCTGATCGACAAGGCCAGGATCGATTCCGAGGAAGTGGTCCTGGTCAAGCCACAGACATATATGAACGACAGCGGCCGGGCGGTGGCGGCGGTCCTGAGGGACGTTTACCGGACTGTCCCCGATCTCATCGTGCTCCATGATGATCTGGATCTTCCGCTTGGGTCCGTACGCGTGAAGTTCGGCGGCGGACACGGGGGCCACAACGGGCTTCGCTCGATCATCGAGAGCCTGGGGTCATCGGATTTTATCCGGGTCCGCATCGGGATCAACAGGCCGGCGCTGAATATGGATGCGGCGGATTACGTGCTGAGCCCATTCTTCGCCGAAGAACGTCCGGCTGCTTCAGCCGCCGTTGCAAAGGCCGCTGAAGCTGTCAGGCTTATCGTCGTGGAAGGCCCCGCGCGGGCCATGGATATCGTTAATCAAAAGTAAATATTCATAAGCCCGGACCTGTGAAACCATTTCTGCAGCTCCGGGTTTTTTATTGTTTGAAATTTGCACAACCTGGACAAGCAGAACCAATAAAGCTGAAACAAAGGCGTCTCTCGCAAAGCTCGCAAAGAACGCAAAGAAAATCGTAAATCTTGATTTTAAACCAATGATTCAGCCTTTCTTTGCGACCTTGGCGCCTTTGCGAGAAAATATTCCTGCTATTTTGACAAGAATTTTATTTCTCAGTTTACTATAAGGAGTCATTCATGGGTTTCAACTGCGGCATTGTCGGCTTGCCGAACGTAGGCAAGTCCACCATCTTCAATGCACTCACTTCCGCGGGCGCACAGGCCTCGAACTACCCCTTCACCACCATCGATCCGAACGTCGGTGTGGTGGACATGCCGGATGAGCGTCTCGACAAGCTTGCCGAGATCTACGTGCCGAAGAAGCTGACGCCGACGAGCATGGAGTTCGTGGACATCGCCGGGTTGGTGAAGGGCGCTTCCAAGGGAGAAGGCCTGGGCAACAAGTTCCTGGCCAACATCCGCGAGGTGGATGCCATTGCTCATGTGGTTCGCTGCTTCGAGGACCCGAACGTTATTCACGTTTCGAACAAGGTGGGTCCCCGGGAAGACATCGAGGTGATCGAGGCGGAGCTTATGCTGGCGGACCTCGATGCCATCGAGAAGAGGCTGTACAAGGCCGAGAAGATGGCCAGGACCGCGGACAAAAAGTCCCTGGAAGAGGTGGAGTTCATGCGGCGGCTCAAGGATATGCTCGCCAAAGGCGAACCGATTCGCCGCGCGTCCCATTCCGACGAAGAGCTCCTGTGGCTCAAGAGCTATGCCTTGTTGTCAGCGAAGCCCGTCTTGTACGTGGCGAATGTCTCTGAGGACATGGTGGATAAACCTAATCCGCATGTGGATGCGGTGAAGAAGATCGCGGCGGAAGAAGGCGCCCGGGTCGTTGTAATCTCGGGCCAGGTGGAAGGCGAGATCGCCCAACTCCCGAAAGAAGAGCGGCGGGACTATTTAGCGGGTATGGGGCTCAAGGAGTCGGGTCTTGACCGCATGATCCGGGCGGGCTATGAGCTTCTTGGACTCATCACCTATCTTACGGCGGGCAAGGACGAAGTGCGTGCCTGGACGATCACCAAGGGGACCAAGGCGCCGCAGGCAGCCGGAAAGATCCATACGGACTTCGAGAAAGGTTTCATCCGCGCCGAGGTGTTCCACTACGATGACCTGATGAAGCTCGGTTCGGAGAAAGCGGTGAAAGAGGCCGGTCTGCTTCGTTCCGAAGGAAAGGATTACGTGGTCAAGGACGGGGACATCATGCTCTTTCGGTTTAATGTGTGACAGGGCCGGATTTTTTCTTAAGGGAGGAACGATTGGCCCCGGCGTTCCGGCCGTCCATTTAGTGCATGGAGCTGACATCGTCGTGCCTGCAGCGGCGTTAAGATGTAAAAAATAAAAAAGCCCGGCAACGCTGCCGGGCTTATGTTCATTTTGGGCCGACTTGTCAAGGTTAGCAGGAGCTTTTACACTTGCAAGTGACCGCCATTTTTTTTGTTACCTTCTTAATGGTCATCGGAAAAACCTCCTTTCCTGAAACGCATGGTTTGATCTGCAGAAGAAATCTTTGTTCGGATTGCTGCGATCTGACAGCGGACTATTATGACTTATATTATACCATAGAGAGTGCATCGGTAAAGGTCTTTTCCGCCTTTCCCCGTAAGAAGCTCCGCCCGGAACCTGCAGCCTCCCCGGCATACTTCAAGGTACTCGCAGTCGCACTCCAGGTCTTTTAGCCTGACGGGCTGAATTTTAGCCCAGGCCGTTTTAAGGCCATGGTTTATGATGCCCACCGGCTGGTCTCCGTAAAATGTGCACTTGGCAATGCCCCCATCCGCCATCACCGCCAGGAGGTGAAGGCCGCAGCCGTACCCCTGTGTGGACGAATGGAGCCCGTTTCCGTAACCGTAGCCGAGATATTTTCCACTTTCCTCGGGGCTGACATAAAACCCTTCATTTTCCATCAGCCTTCCGGTCATGCACGGGATATCAACGGTCCAATCCTTGATCCCCATCTTCTTGAAAAGCTGTTCCATGTCGTCGAAGTCCGCTCTGTTGAACTTATGCACCATGGTTGATACGGATACATCGAAGCCCGCGTCAAGCGCGAGCTGCATTGCTTCCAGCGCGTGTTTGAACGTCCCGCTTCCCCGGACCTTGTCGTGCGCGGCTTCAAGTCCATCGAGGCTCACCTGTATCTCGTCGACGTTGAGCGTTTTCAAGTCTTCTTTTTTGAGGAGCACACCATTCGTGAACAGGACCTTTCTGATGAAAAAATCAGGGAGCCGCTCGTTGATATCGCGGAACTTGCTGTGGAGCAGCGGTTCGCCGCCGGTTATCAGTACGCGCAAACCCTGCATCTCCTCGAATTCGCGCAGGACCTTTGTCACGTGATCGACCGACAGTTCGTTGCGGCCGGTTTTGCCGATGTAACAATGCCTGCACCTGAGGTTACAGGCATCGGTGACCTGGAGTTCAAGGTATCGAAGCGAGGGCACGGGAGATTGTTTGAGAACAGGCCGCCGGGCCGGACCCGGTTTCATCGACAGCAGTTCCTCCTCCCGGCAGTAATCTATAAACGCGCTGTTCTTTGATACGCAACCGTCGTGTGAGGCGCACTTCTTCAGAAAATTGAACGACGCGCTGTCAAGCTCGTATAACTCGTCCTTTGCGATCTGATAAACAGACGGGACTTCGAGCCATTTCAGTACGGCCTGCTTTGTCAGGTAGTAAGTCATAGCGTAAGTATAGCACTACATCTCGAATTTTGTTATAATGGAGCCCATGACGGATAATTTGCCGCTGGAGCAAACACTTTGTTTAAAATTCTGTTCCTACTATAAACCCGGGAAAAATGAAGAGCTTGCGTGCAAGGGCTATACGGTCGTGGAACGATTATTGCGTGAAGGGAAAAGCCTCCTCATCGAAAGCGGCAGCCTCGAATCAAACCCGGTTCCGGCAGACAGAATAGTGAAAACCCTGTGCATTACCTGCGATTTTCATGAACAGGACTGCGATTTTATGCTGGACCGGGCAGCACGGCCCTGTGGAGGATTTGTATTCCTTGCCCGGCTCCTCGGCTCCGGTGTGATCACGATAGAAGACATCAGGTAATAACTCCGTATCAATCCAGTTGCTGAAAGAGGAGCTATGGACTATTCCATTAAGATCGGCGGTGAGGCCGGGCAGGGCATCCAGACGATCGGTGATGCCCTGGGACATACTTTTGCCCGCGCCGGATACCACGTCTTCACGAATCAGGATTATGAGTCGCGGATCCGCGGCGGGCATAATTTCTACCAGATACGGTTTTCGGACAGGCCGGTTTCAGCGCCCAGGGATGCGATCGACATTCTTGTTGCACTGGACAAGGAGAGCATACCGCTGCACGAACGGGAGCTTACTGCTCACGGCAAGATCATCTACGATTCTGAAACGCTCAAGGAAACGCACGATAAACCGGCCTTCCTAGACATCCCTTTTGTGAAGCTTGCAATGGAGCACGGCGGCGACAGGATCATGGCGAACGCCGTGGCGACGGGAGCGGTCCTCGGCATACTGGGGATGG
This sequence comes from Nitrospirota bacterium, assembly GCA_049793155.1. Classification (GTDB taxonomy): domain Bacteria; phylum Nitrospirota; class UBA9217; order UBA9217; family UBA9217; genus JALNZF01. The sequence continues at coordinate 3,465 of JBARBN010000060.1, read as the reverse complement.
ACCTCGATATCCTGATGGACCTCATTGCTGAAACATTTGCGAAAAAGGGCGAGAAGGTCGTCGCCGCGAACAAGAACGCGGCCATGGCAGGCTATGACCGCTCATTCAACGGCTGTGCCGAGTGCAACTTCTCCCTTCTTCCTGATGGATCTGCAAAACCCCTGATGCTCGTGGGAGGCGTCGAGTCCATCGCCCTCGGTGCGCTGGCGTCGGGATGCAAGTTCTACTCGGCGTATCCCATGACGCCGTCGACAGGCATCATGAACTATCTCGCGACCAAGGAAAAGGAATACGGGGTGGTCGTGGAACAGGCCGAGGACGAGATCGCGGCAATCAACATGGCGCTCGGTGCATCCTTTGCCGGTGTCCGGGCAATGACCGGGACCTCGGGCGGCGGATTTGCGCTCATGGTCGAGGGACTCTCGCTGGCGGCAATGACCGAGACACCGATCGTGATCGCCATGGGCCAGCGGCCGGGACCGGCAACGGGGTTCCCGACAAGGACCGAGCAGGGCGAGCTCCAGTTTCTCATCTCCGCGGGACACGGGGAATTTCCCCGCGTGATATTTGCGCCGGGATCGCCACGCGAGGCGTTTTATCTCACGAACAAGGCGTTCGACCTTGCGGAAAAGTATCAAGTACCTGTTTTTATCCTGTTCGATACCTATCTGTCGGACACCGAGTGGACTTTCGGGGGCATTGATACCAGCAAGATCACATATGTGGATTATCGGGTGCGGGAAGGCGCGTTCAAGAAACTGACGGCTTACCAGCGGTATGCCTTGACCGAGACCGGGATTTCACCTCTTGGCGTACCCGGTGACGCAAAGCACCTTGTCGTGACGGACAGCGATGAGCACGATGAGGACGGCCACATCGTCGAGGATGCTGCGACGAGGATCAAAATGGTGGAGAAGCGACTGTTCAAAAAGCTGCCGCTCATCAAACAAGAGATCGCACCGCCGTTCCTCTACGGCGACCATGACCCGCGGGTCGTGCTGACAGGCTGGGGTTCCACGTACGGGGTGATGAAGGAGGTTGTTGACGAACTCGCAAAATCCACCAGCATTGCCATGCTGCATTTCAGTGAGGTTTTTCCTCTGCCGAATCGGGAGCGCTTTGATTATGTCCGTTTGCTGCAGAACGCAAGGCTTTCCCTCTGCATCGAGAACAATGCGAGCGGACAGTTCTCCCGTCTTCTGCGCTGCGAGACAGGGTTTGAGTTCAAGGCGCAGGTCCTTAAGTATGACGGCCGGCCGTTCACCGTGGAAGAATTGACAGGAGAGATCAATGGTCACCTTAGAAACGTTTAGAGGACAAGTACCGGCATGGTGTCCAGGGTGCGGCAATTTCGCGATCATGAAGGCGTTCAAGGACACGATGGTGGAACTCAACTGGGAGCCGCATCAGTTCACGATCGTCTCCGGCATCGGGCAGGCCGCGAAGTTCCCCCACTACACGAGGTGCAATACCTTTAACGGCCTTCATGGCAGGGCACTTCCGGTTGCCACGGGCATCAGGCTTGCGAACCACGGGATGCCGGTGATCGTCACTACCGGCGACGGCGACTGCTACGGCGAAGGAGGCAACCATCTTCTGGCCGCCATGCGCCGGAACATCAATATTAAAGTGTTTGTACACGACAACCAGGTCTATGGCCTGACCAAGGGGCAGGCGTCACCCACAACGGGAGAAGGGGTGGTGTCCAGGAACATGCCATTCGGCGTGATCTCGGAACAGTTCAACCCCATGGCCCTCGCAGTTGCGCTTGACTGCGGATTTGCCGCCCGAGGGTATGCGGCTGACATGGAGCACCTTAAAAATCTCATGAAAGAAGCGATCAACCACAAAGGGTTCGCCCTTCTCGATATTCTTCAGCCCTGCGTGACCTTCAACAAGGTGAATACCTATGACTGGTACAAGCAGCGGGTTTATCATATCGAGCCAGACTATGACCCCGGGGACCGAAAGACCGCATTCGCCAAGGCGCTCGAGTGGGGTGACCGCATACCCATCGGCGTCATCTACCGCAATAACCGGCCCACATTCGAAGAGCGCATTCCGATGATCAAGGACGGACCGCTCGTGCATCAGGCCTTTGACGTAAAGAAGATCGAGGTAACCCTTAAGGAGTTCTTGTAAAGCCATCCATGCGCAAACTCACTAAAAAAAGTACCAAAAAAGCAGGCCTTCCTGCCGGAACGCTGGTGTATACCGGGGAGAAGAAGGACGAGCAGGTCAAGATCACTATCATCGATTATGATGAGGCGAACTTTCAAGAGATAGAGATGGCAACTATCGATGCCTGCATCCCGTTCAGGGACAAGCCAACGGTGACCTGGATCAATGTTGACGGTGTCCATAACGTCCAGATGCTCGAAAAGCTCGGTGAATGTTTCGGCCTCCACCGGCTCGTGATGGAAGACATCATGAACACGGACCAGCGGCCGAAAATGGAGGACTACGGCGAATATCTCTACATAGTGTTCAAGATGCTCGCGAGCGGGAAGAATGGCGAGGTCATTACCGAGCAGGTCAGTCTTGTCCTCGGCGCGAACTTCGTTCTTTCCTTTCAGGAGGGGATCGAAGGGGATGTTTTTAATCTGATCCGCGATCATATCCGGACCGGCAAGGGACGCATCCGGAAAATGAAGGCCGACTACCTTGCCTACGCGCTTCTTGACGCGGTGGTTGACAACTACTTTGTGGTCCTCGAGAAGTTCGGCGACAGGATTGAATCGATAGAAACGGAACTGATCGGGGATCCAACGAAGGAGACAGTACAGAGGATCTATCAATTAAAGCGGGAGATGATCTTTCTGCACAACGCCGTGTGGCCCCTCCGGGAGGTTGTCAGCGGCCTGAGCAAGCATGAGTCATCGCTGATTCGGGAATCCACCGCACCCTATCTCAGGGATGTCTACGACCATGCCATCCATATCATCGACAGCGTAGACATCTACCGCGAGATGCTGTCCAGCATGCTTGACCTGTACCTTTCGAGCGTCAGCAACCGCCTGAACGAGGTGATGAAGGTCCTGACGGCGATCTCGCTGATCTTCATGCCGCTTACCTTCATCGTCGGGGTGTACGGGATGAATTTCAAGTATATGCCGGAGCTGGAATGGCACTATGGGTATTTTTACACACTCATCGGGATGGCCGGTATCGGCGTTGCTATGTTCCTTTATTTTAAACAAAAGAAGTGGCTGTGAGGAAACGCATCCCCCCGATCTTCACAAAAAGCAAACATAGCAATGAAGCTTATTTTTATGGGTCTTCCCGGTTTTGTGTGGGTATTTTTTATCTGTTTCTCATTCAGCACAGGTCGCGATCTTTTTTTTCTGCACCCCAGTTCACAGCTCCGCGCAGGGCATGATTGCCGGTACTGATAACAAGCCTTTCGAGCATCGCATCACTCCACCGTGTCTGCCTGGCTTTGTAGCAACTTCGGTCTCTTCTCCC
>JBARBN010000059.1:0-48579 GCA_049793155.1 Nitrospirota bacterium | reverse complement strand
TCACGTCAAATGTCCGGATGGGCATTTTATGTGCGAAGGCTGCCACCGCGGGGACGCGATGCATATGATCGAGGGAACGGTATTAACCACGGAACTGCTGGATCCCGGCGAGATAGCCGAGCTCATGATGGCCCATCCGAATCTGCCCATGCTCGGATGCGAGCATGCGTACATTGCTGCGGGAGCTCTCATGGCAGCGCTCACGAATTCTCCCTATGGCAGGGGCAAGATCACGGATGCGGACATTCGCGAAGTGTTCGACAGGACCGCGAGGCAGGCCGTGAGCGGTTACTGCGGCCTCACCGGAGTGTGCGGCATTGCACCTGCCATTGGCGCCTGCTTTTCCGTTTTCCTCGGTTCGAGATGCGGGTACGACACTGAACAGAAGATCACGATGGACGCAGTGATCAAGGTCTCGCAGGCTGTCGCAAAGCTGACAGGGCCAAGCTGCTGCAAGGCGTATGTGCGTACAGCCCTTTCCGAGGCAGTTGCTCTCTTTGCAGAAAGGTTCGGCATCATGCTTCCTGTGGCGAAGACATCACTCATCTGCAAAGACAGCGACAGACACCCGCACGGGTGCCGGGAAGAGCACTGCCCTTACTACCGGAAACCAGCCACTGATATGTTCGCTGATTCCATTCACCTGCCGGTCATGGCCTGTCAATCCTGAAAGCCCGTCTGATCCGTCCGGTCCGGACGGTTCGCAGCGGTTTGAAGGTCAATGCATCCTGAAAGGCAGTTGTCGCAGATTGTAGTTCCTTCCTGCATCACAAAAAAAGCCAAAGCACCTGACAGGGACAGGGAGAACAAAATGAAGCAGATCGACAATGCCTTATTGGACTCGCTTACCAACAAGGCAATAGATTCGCCCCGGAAACGGGCGCATCATAATCTCCATCCGCGACTGGAAGACCCCGTACAACGACTATGCGTTGCCATAGAACCGGGAACCTATATCAGGCCGCACCGGCATGCCGAGCCGGAGACATGCGAAATCTTTCTTCTTCTGCGTGGTTCCGCAGTGCTCCTCTTCTTTCATGACTCCGGCACGGTTGCCGAACGGGTCGCATTGTCCTCGAGAGGACCTGTGTTCGCTGCAGAGATACCGGAGAATACCTGGCACACGATCGTATCGCTCGAAAGCGGAACAATCTTCTTTGAGGTAAAACAGGGACCATACGTCAAGCCGAAAGATAAAAATAGTGCATCATGGGCGCCTGAGGAAGGTCATCCCGCGGCAGCTCAGTTTGTAGAGTGGTATCGCAATGTACGGGTTGGGGATTTCCCGCCGGCACTTTGAAGCCTGTCCTTTCTGCGTTGGAGACGTCTCTGCAGAGACCCTCTGTGCAGTCATCAGGCAAGGGCTTGAAAAATAATCCTTTAGATTGACAACATCGTATGTTTTTGCTATGGTTTACCATCATTAATCATCTGAACGTCGACTATCCCCGGCGCGGACTCCACAATAATGAACTGTATATTCTCAGGAGGGACAATGAAAGGAATCACACGGATCATGTCAATGGCCGTGCTTGTTTGCGCGACACTTTCATTTGCAATGTCCGGTCCGGCATCCGCAGAGATCAGGATCGCGATACTCCCGCGCTTGAGCGCAGTGGAACTGAACACCCTGTACACGCCGCTCGCGGAATACCTTTCAAAGGAAGTGGGTGAAAAGGTGACCCTCGTGATTCCAAAGGATTTTGATTCATACAAGACGTTGGTGGAAAAAGGTCAGGTGGACATTGGTTTTTCGAATTCCATTGTTTATATTCAGCTCAAAAAAAACATTGCCATAGACCCTCTGGCAGTCTCGGCAGAGAAAAAAGCCGGCATCAGGTTCCGAGGGATCATTATTACGCGGAAAGACAGCGGCATTGAAAAAGTGCAGGACCTGAAGGGGAAAAAGCTCATCTTTGTTGAAAAGGATTCAGCGGCTGGATATATCTTCCAGATGCTTCTGTTGACCAAGGCCGGCATCGACGTGAACAGGGACTTTACGATGCTGCCTTTTGCAAAGAAACATGACAATGTTACCATGGCGGTATTCAACAAGGCTGCAGACGCGGGCGGGATACGTGAGGACGACTTGGACAAGATGAAGGACAAAGTCGATTTATCACAGATCAGGATCGTGGGGTACACGGATTACTTTCCCAACTGGCCGATATATTCCACACCCAAACTGAACAAAGCCGTGGCGGCAAGGGTCAAGGCTGCGCTGCTCAAACTGAAGCCCGGGGACGCCGCAGCTGAGAAGATACTGGAAGCCGCACAACTTTCAGGGTTTGCCGTCATAATAGACAAGGACTATGATCTGCTGCGTCAGGCGGTAAAAGTAATCGGGGCTTTTAACTAAATAGATCCGCTTTGAAATCTGCGGCTGGCAAGCAGGAGAACAAGACTTCGGGTCATTTCTCATGCCGGAGCATGCAGAATTTGCTGTGCATTAATCTTACTCAGTCTGACATCTCAGACAACGGGGACGAATGGTCATGCTCCCTGGAATCATCAGTCCTCAATTTTCACTGCAACCGGTTTCCCTGTCTTGCTTTTCCCGAGCTTGATCTTCAATTCCCGTTCAGGGATATTCACTGAAATATTGATATAGCCGACCATAGCGAGAAATACCGCGAACAACAGGAGCCCCGATGCCACCGAGTAGGCAAGTGCGTAGGAACCGGTCGCATCGGCGATCTTCCCGGCCAGCATCGGTCCGAAGATCCCTCCGACACCCCAGGAGGTAAATAATATCCCGTAGTTCATCCCGAGATTTCTGGTTCCCCAGTAATCGGCCGTCGTTGCCGGGAACAATGAAAGACAGGCACCGTAGTTGAAGCCTACGACGGCCGAACCGAGTATAAAGTCATTCACCGAGGTGAACATCGGAAAGAAGAACATGACGAGGGACTGCATAGTGCAGACCAGGGCTATTGTCACCACTCTGCCGATGTAATCCGAGACGAGGCCTGCCACAACACGGCCTCCGGCGTTGAAGATCGCAAGAAGGGCCACAAAAACAAAACCGATCTTTATCGAATTTCCGGACTGGACGGATACGATCTTCGCAAGGTGTCCAATGATCATGAGACCGGCCGTTGCAGCACAGGCAAATTGAATGTATAGAGAATAGAACGCCGGGGTCTTGAGCATCTGTTGCCATGAACAATCGTTCTGAAGGGGCTTCACGGTGCCGGCTGTCTCTGATTTATTTTGAGAAGGAATTGGAACAGGCGGGTTTTTAATGAACTGTGCCAACACAACAGCTATCGCCATAAAGGCGATGCCAAGGATCCTGAACGAATTTCCGATCCCGTATGTCGCCAGCAGGTACTTCGAAAGGGGGGCGATATATACGGGTGCAAGTCCGAAGCCGCCTACCACGAGACCGACGATGAGCCCTTTTTTTTCAGACGAGAACCATTTCACTGCCGCGGGAGTAGCAGAAGCATACCCAAGTCCGATCCCGGTCCCTCCTAATACGCCGAATCCGAGCAAAGCAAAGAAGATATGTTCCGGTGTTGCAAAACTCGCAATAATAAGCCCCGCGCCGGCGAGTACGGCGCCTGCGGTAGCAACAATGCGAGGTCCGAATCGGTCCTGAAGACGTCCGGCGGGTACCATCACAACGGCGAAAACTGCGATTGCGATCGTGTAAGGCAGTGTTGCGGCTGTTTTCGACCATCCAAAACCGTTGTTCTCAATTGATTCGGTAAGCTGTTTGCTGAACATGCTCCAGGCGTACAAAATACCGAGTGTCAGGTTCAGCCCCATTCCCGCAAATGTAACTAACCAGCCTTTCCTCCCCATGTTTATGTTCTCCCGGATGAAAGTAACCTTAAAAGAATATGTGCATGCCGATTAACCCAGGCACGCATTGTTGTAGTCCAAGAATTGATAGAGCACGCCATTAATTTTTTTTATGAGTATATATTATTTTAAAGGAATCGGCAAGTTCTTCGCTATATCCGGAAATTGGGTTCAAATGGCGCCGTCATAAACGGTCGTTCCCGTAAGATACGTGATGGGACCTTTTTACAGGAAGTGACAGAAATTACAACACATTTTAATTTTTTAGTGTATAATAATTGCAATGTACAGACCTGAATTATCCGGATCCCGCGTCAAACTCATTTTTTTTTACCTGCTGTTCGCAGTTCTGCTGCTGTCAGCGGTGCAACCCGCTTTTTCTCTTTCACGGAAGGGCATTGCGGCAAAGGCCTGGATCGTGATCGATGAGAACGACTCGGTACTTTCCGAGAAATTCCCTTCGGCCAAGCTTCCACCTGCCAGTACGGTAAAACTCATGACTGCCATGGTGGCCCTCGATCATATGGATTCTTCGGCCAGCGTGACGGTGAGCCGCAAGGCCCAGGCAGCCCGTTCCGGAAAGCCCAGGCTCAAGGCGGGCGATGTCCTGACGGTTTCAGACCTCCTCCATCTGGCACTCATGAGATCCATCAATGCCGCCGCCGTGGCCCTTGCCGAAGGGGCAAGCGGTACAGAGAATGCATTTGTCGCATTGATGAATCAGAAGGCAAAGGATATTGGTGCCAACGATACCCATTTCGAGACTGCTTCCGGCCTGCCCAAAGGGAAACAATATACAACGGCCCGCGATCTGACCATCATTCTGAAAAAGGCGCTCACCTATCCGCTTATCAGAGAGATCCTCGGCAAAAAAGGTTGGATGGTAAAAACAGCCTCAGGAAGGGAATTATTTCTATCAAATACGGATAACCTGCTGTGGTCCCGAACTGACATGATAGGCGGAAAGACCGGCTTTACTTGTAACGCGCGCCACTGTTTTGTAGGCGCCTTGGACACAGAAAAGGGTCTCATTTATACTGCCGTCCTCGGAGCGCCCTCGCGCAGCCGTTTGTGGAAAAGCGCTCTGAGACTCGCTGATATAGGGATACGTCTGCAGCCGGACAGGCCATCATCCGGCTCCTTCGAGCCGCTTGTGCCTCTCCCCAGAAGGGATATTCTCAGGTGGAAGCCGGATAACACCATGCCGCAAAACGCCATGGGCAGCGATGCCGGTTTTCAAGATTGGTTCGCATATCCCGGCCTTGCGTTCTGAGGCACCTTAATTCATTCCCAGGATCCCATGAATAAAATAAATAATAACTCTTGACTTTCTGGAGCTAAAGTGGGATTATGTTTTTTAGAAGTTCCGGATGTACTTGTAGGGTGACCGCAAAGACATTTTTGGCTTTGCGGATTTTTTTTGCCTTTTCCGTAAGCTTCAATACACAAGAAGGAGGTAGCTCACAATGGAAAATGGTACAGTGAAGTGGTTCAATGATGCCAAAGGATTTGGATTCATTACTCGTGCAAGCGGCGGTGATGTGTTCGTTCATTTTGGCGATATTCAGGACAGCGGATTCAAGTCCCTGGCTGAAGGTCAGGAAGTTTCGTTCGACGTGATCGATTCGCCCAAAGGCCCCAAAGCATCGAACGTCGTCAAGCTTTAATCCAACGCATTAACCTAATTAGCAGGCCTTGATCAATCAGGGTCTGCTTTTTTATTTTCTTCTATTCCTCTCGCCGCAGTTCAATATTTTGAATACCGGGTCCGAAAAACAGTTTTTTAAGCTCCACCCCACGTGCTGATCTGCGTGTAACCATTTCATATCAATGAAGAAATAATAGAGAATGAAAAAAGGAAAGGCAGGCAAGTTTCTGTAGTGATTCCCCTTATCGAAGGGAGGTCCTGAACAGGAGAATATCATCGGGCTCGATGCAGGGGCAGTTGGTAGTTTGGACTACACGGTTATCTATCCTCGATTTGCGGTTGCAGATCAAGGTCCGAAGGCCCGGGACCCGGAGCCCCGATTTGATTTATACCAGCGCCGGTTCACGCAGCTTGACGGACACCACGCGGGAACAACCCGGTTCTTCCATGGTGATTCCGTAGAGTGCGTCGGCCATCTCCATGGTTCGCTTGTTATGCGTGATGGTGATGAACTGCGAGCGGCTGCTCATCTCGCGAATAAGGCGGGTGAAGCGAGTGACGTTCGCTTCGTCGAGTGGTGCGTCGACCTCATCAAGCATGCAGAACGGGCTCGGTTTAACAAGGAATGCCGCGAAGAGCAGGGCAATGGCCGTGAGTGCGCGCTCGCCGCCCGAGAGCAGGGTGATGCTCTGGAATTTCTTACCCCTGGGCTGGGCGATGATCTCAATACCCGACTCGAGTATGTTCGATTCATCGAGGAGCACGAGCTCCGCCCTGCCCCCCTCGAACAGGAGGGAAAAGACCTCCTTGAACTTCTCCTGGATAGCGTTGAAGGCCTCGCTGAAGAGTTCTCTGGTTTCACCGTCAAGCTTCGCGATGGTGGCCTTGAGGTTGGCGATGGATTCGTTGATATCGTTCTGCTGCGCGCTCAGGATGTCGTACCGCTCCTTTAATTCGTTGTATTCCTGCAGCGCATCCACGTTGATCGGACCCATCTGATCGATCTTCTGGCGCAGGTCCTCGACCTGTGCCTTTGATTCTTCCAGATTGATCTCGAACTGTCCGAGTTCCTGGACCACGGTCTCGAGCTCGGTGTGGTAAGTGCTCCATATAGTGTCTTTCAGGTGCTCGATCCTCATGCGGAGCTCGGTGCGTTTGACCTCATTGGCGGAAAGCCTTTTCTGGGAGGCCTCAATGTCGCGTCGCACCTCCCGGACCTGTTCCTCGTCGGCACGGAGAGCATGGATCTTCACTGCATGAGCTTCCTGCTTCGAAATGAGGACCTGTCGTTCCGTTTCGAGCAGTCCGATGTGTGCCTTGATCTCGTTCTCAGCCTTCGCGATGGCTGATTCGAGTTCAATGAGCTTCGCAGCGATGCTCGTGATCTCAGCCTCGCGCTTCGCAAGCCGTTCGGTCATTTCCGTTTCCGTCAGGACAAGCGTTGCGATGGTTCTGGCAGCAGCGGCTTGTTTTTCCTGGAGCGCAGTGATCTCCATTTTGATATCGGTGATCGCGGAGCGCGCCGCATCGAGCTTTTCCTTCTTGAGGGAAAGTTCGATCTGGATGACCTCGATGTCCGACTTGGCGTTCGAATGGCCCGCCTCAAGACTTCGAAGCTTTTCCCGCGACTGTTCAATGCCTGTGTTCAGTTCCTGCAGGAGGGCCGCTCGTCCTGCCGCTTCTGCAGCAAGCGTCCTGGCTCGTTCTGCTGCGCGGCCGATGTCGTCTCTGACGGTCGTGCGGTCCTTTACGCCGTTCACGAGATCGAGCTCTATGCGGTGCACCTGTCCCGAGAGCTCGGCCTCGATCCTGGTATCCGACACGATCGACGCCTCGACGGAGGTCAGTTCCGCTTCGAGCACTGCGATCCGGGCTCTGAGCTCAGCCAACTCGTGTTCAATGTCCTTGATCTCGCGGCGCTTGGTGAGCATGCCGGTTCCGGTGGTGTCGACGGCGCCGCCGGTTACCGCGCCCCACGGGTCGACGATCTCTCCGGAGAGAGTGACGACGGTCTTGTCGAAACCGTTCTTCTGCCAAAGATAGAGGGCGGTATCCATGTTGTCGACGACGACCACATCGCCGAGCAGATACTGGGCCACACTGCTATAGGTGTCTTTATAGCTCACAATATTCAATGCCGAGCCGATGACACCGGCATGGCCGTTCTTTCTAAAAGGTTCCGATTTTACCTCGCGTGTTTTCTTGGGAAGAAACGTGCCCCGGCCGCCGCTTTTCGCCTTGAGATAGTCGATAGCCTTGAGCGAATCGGTCTGCGAGTCCACTACAACGTACTGAAGCCGGTCTCCGAGAACGGCCTCGATGGCGACCTCGTACTTCGGTTCAGTCTCGATCATGTCTGCTACAAGGCCGTGAATGGTCCCGAGACTTTCGGTCGATGAGGCCTCCTTGCGCGCGGACATTACGGTGCGTACTCCCTTCTGGTAACCTTCGAGGCTCTGTTCCAGTTCGAGCAGGGAGCGAAGACGTGAGCTCTGTCCCGCGAGCCTGTTCTTGCTTTCATTCAGGCTCACGTCGAGCGTTTTTTTCCTCGCGACCGCCTGCTCCAGTCGGACGGCTACGTCCATGCGTTCTTCCCGGACCGCGTTTCCACGGGCTGTTTGCTCCTCGATCTCGCGTTCTTTTCCCGCAAGACGGGACTCAAGTTCAGCGAGTCTCTGCTCCAGGTCCTTCTTTTCAGAAAGATCGCGAGCATCCTGTTCAACTATCTGCGCGATGCGCGATTCAAGGTTCACGATCCTGGATCTCTCTGTGGCCGAGCCCGTCATGGCGTTCAATATTCCGGCCCTGGTCTCCTCAAGCAGCAGTTCCTGTTCCTTGAGCGCCTCAGAAAGGGATTCCAGATCCGAAGTCCTCTCGCTCAGTACGGCGTTCTTCGACTGAATCGAGGCGGCCAGAACCGCGGATTCTTCTTCATGCCGGGCCTTTTGTCCGGCTACCCGCGCGGTTTCCTGTTTCAAGTACTCACTGTCCGCGATGTCGCGACCGCGCTGCTCAATGAGCGACGCAATTTGACTTTTTGACATCTCCACGCCATGCTCGGCGCGGCTGAGCGCGGTCTCGGTCTCGTGTATCTTGTGCTGGAGCGCCGCCAGTTCATGTTCAGCGGACAGGGCGTCCGCTCTGGTCTCTTCGATCGTGGACTCGATCCTGGCGAGAGATGCGTGCAACGCCGTTACTTCGTCTTCCAATATCTTGAATTCCTCCGACGATGCGGTCCACTCGGAGCCGAGACCGGAGTAGTCGACGGAGGCCAGCCGGAAATCGAGTTCCTTCATCTCCGCACGCAGTTTTTGATAGCGCTCGGCTTTCCGGGCCTGTCGATCGAGGGAATTGACCTGACGCTTGACCTCGATGATGATGTCATTCACCCGGAGCAGATTCTGGTTGGTTGATTCGAGCTTGGAGAGCGCCTCCTGGCGGCGAGCTTTGTATTTCATGACGCCGGCCACTTCCTCGAACAGGAACCTGCGGTCCTGCGGCTTGGTGGAGAGGATCTGGTCTACTTTGTCCTGTTCGATGATGGCGTGTATCCTCGAGCCTACGCCGGCATCCATCATCAGATCGCGGATGTCCTTGAGGCGGCAGGGGATCCTGTTGATAAGGTATTCGCTTTCGCCCGAGCGGTAGAGGCGGCGGGTGATCTCGATCTCCTGATAGTGACCAAATTCTGAAGACGAAAAGGTTCCCTCGACGTTCGTCAGTCTGAGGGTCACCTCGGCCATGCCCAGTGGCTTGCGGCTCTCGCTTCCGTTGAAGATGACATCTTCCATCTTATCGCCGCGGAGATGCTTGGCGCTCTGTTCGCCGAGAACCCATCGGATGGCGTCGGAGATGTTGCTCTTGCCGCAGCCGTTGGGGCCTACCACGGCTGTGATTCCCGGTTGGAAAGTAATGACCGTCTTGTCTGAGAAGGATTTAAAACCGATCATTTCAAGGGTTTTCAGCTGCATAGGCCTCCTCATTTAAACAGCGGGGCGGGTGATTTTTATAAGCCGTTAACTGGAAATGTTATATCACAGGAATGGGGGTTTGTAAAGCAGAAAATAACAAGTTCAGGTATGGATTCCCAGGGGGAACACTATATATTGTGGTTGTGGAAAACTTATATTTCACGCTGTTTCAGCCGCGCAAGCCCTATTTTCATGGGCAAAAAGAGGGCATAAAAATTAACGACGATAACGGCAAGGATCGACAGTGCTATGGAGACCCAACCCGAAATCCTGATGTGGCTACCGAGGGTCTGGGCTGTGAATATCTTGTACACTGGCCATGCCTCAAGGCTGATCACTACGCCGATAAACAGTATGGTCAACATCATATACACGATGCCACCGAAGCCCGTGGGGATCTGGGCCACGTTCTCGTGTTTGAACCTCGGGAATACGGCGCCCAGGCCAATGCCGAGGGCAGTGATGCCGAAGGTCATTAAAAAGACCGTAATAATGCCGAGCCACATCATAAAGGGCGTGACCCTGAGCAGGGTGTTCGAGAGCACGATCAATATCTCGGAGAGCACCATGAGCGGCATCAGACTGCTCCAGAATTTCGCCCAGAGGAAATCCCTCAGCGACAGCGGCGCGGACCTGATGATCCAGAACGAAGCTCCCTCAAGGCTCACCGCGGGGAACACGAACCGGATAGCGACTGATGCGGTCACGAACCCGACCATGCCGAGGTTCAGGAAGGAGATCAGGTTCTGAAGAAAGAAACTCGGCATGGCCGCGCGCTCCAGGGGCAGGAGTTTGAAGCTGTAAATGTAGACGACCACAAGTGCGAAGATCAGGAAGAGCTGCGACCACTGCGATGCATCGCGGAAGAAGAGCTTTACATCCTTCAATATTATAGCGCGCATCTTTCCCCGGAACGGCAGGACGGCAAAACCGAAGAATGCGTCTGCAAGCCTCGATCGTGAGATCGGAGATTTTTTCCCTTCCTGGGAACGCGACCAGCCGGCGGCGTAGATCCTTCCGCAGACCCACTCACCGATCACCATGCCTGCGCCCGCGGTGCTCCAGAGCATGAGCAGATAAAAGAGAGACTCTCCTTTGATCCGACGAAGCAGGGGGGAAAGGGTCTCGGTGGCCCAGAAGCTTGGCAACAGGGGCGAGACCGGAGCTCGCAGGGCGGTCAGGTACTGGACGACCGAGGGAAACGTATCAGGGTCGACGAGATTCTCCGGTTTAAGCATACGCAGCAGGATGTACAGCACCATGAAGAACAACAGGCTCAGGAGCACCAGGACGTCCTTGGCCCTCCGGGCGGGAAACGCATTCACGAGCAGCATGGTCACTATGATGCCGATCCCCGCAGGGATGATCAGAAAAGGGATGATAGTGAGCAGGAGGCCGAGATAGTAGCGGACCGGGGCATTGAAAACCATTCCGTAAGCGATGAAGACCGGCAGACCGTAGATGAGCGTTATCCATGATGAATCGATGATCGTCTCGATGAATTTCGCCCGAAAGATGGACTCGATCCTTATCGGAACGGAGTGCAGGATATCGAGCTCTCCCGAGAGGTAGAAGGTCGAAAGCGACGTGACAATGTTGCTGAATACGAGGATCGAAAAGAATGTCAGCAGTACCATCGACATCAGCCGGAGCGCAAGCAGGTCGCCGAGGCCTTCGATGGTCCTGAAGTAGGAGAGCACCTTGAAGGATATGCCATACAGGAAAGCCCAGAATCCCAGACCGAGCAGACCGAGGACGGCTGTTTTTAACCCGTCTCCCGGGGCGAGGCGGGTGAGTCGGTTCCTTAGGGCAAGATAGCGTGGGGTAAGAAGGAGGAGCATGGCTTTCTCAGATGATGCTCTGATCTTGTTTCGATCAGGGTTTCGCCCCCGGCATCTGCGCGCATTCGGCGAAAATGCGCGCGGTGCAGACACGGCACCGTTCCGGGTCGAGCAGCGGGACGATCTTTTCAATTGCCTCGATCTTTGAACGGAAAATGTTCTGCTCGCCGATCCGTTTTATGCACTCACCACGTTTCAGCACATCCATCACTTCCCCTTTGAGCGAACAGAGGTAGAGCTTCCTTCCGCTCAGGTGAAGGCGGTGCGCCTCCTGGGCCAGCGCCTCGCACCCGGCAGAGTCGATGAAGTTAATGCCGCTGCCGACAAGCAGGATATGGGCCTGCTCGGAGAAGTGCCTCGTGATAGCGCGCATTTCCTGCGCAAAATGATCGACTGCCCCGAAAAAGAGCGAGCCGTCCATGCGGATGATCTTGAGCTGCGGACATTCGAGCAGCGGTTTTTTTAAAACATTGATGAAGCTGTGCCGATCGCTCTGGGGGTCCGGAGCAAGCGTGACGAATTGCGGATGGGACGTTCGGTTGAGATAGAGCAGGAGAGACAGGATCACGCCCACATAGATGGCAAACTCTAGCTCCACAAGCAGGGTAGCAAAGAACGTGACCGCCAGTACGGCCGCCTCGGAAGGGCTCGTCTTAATGATTGTCCTGATGTGATGGAAATCGATGAGGTTATAGGCCACGAGCAGCAGAATGCCCGCCATGGTACCGATCGGAAGATGAGCGGTAAGCGGGGCAATGAGCAGCAGGATGACGGCCAGAGATACTGCTGCAGTGAGCGCAGACATCGGTGTTTTCGCACCGGCTTCATAATTCACTCCTGTACGCGTGAACGATCCCGAAGATGCATAGCTTGAAAAGAAACTTCCGACAACATTCGAAAGGCCCTGGCCGATGAATTCCTGGTTGCTGTCGATGCGTTGATGAGAACGGGTGGCCACGGAGCGGGCGATGGAGACCGCTTCCATCAAACCGAGCATCGCTATCGCGAGTGCGGCGGGAGCCAGTTGCCGCACCGCGGAGGTCGTAAGCTCGGGCGCGGATAAAGGCGGCAGATGCGCCGGCAGAGGTCCGACAAGTCGCACCCCGTGTTCGCTGCCTTTCAGGATGACGGCAAGGACGCTCCCGATGATCATGGCGAAGAGCATTCCCGGCAAGCGGGGAAAATATTTTTTGAACGCGATAGCGGCGATCAGGGTGACGATCCCGATAGCGAGCACATCCATATTGGTTTCCGGCAGCCGCTGAACGAGGTCTGTCAAGACATGGACAAAGGCATGTCTTTTTGAGCCAGGGACGCCGAGGAAATTGCTGAGCTGGCTTGTCCCGATGAGTATGGCGGCTCCGGCTGTGAATCCGACCACCACGGAATGTGAAACGAAATTGACGAGCGCTCCGAGGCGCGCCATCCCGAGCCCGAGTTGTAGCAGCCCGGCGATGAAGGTGAGAGTGATGACCATCTGGATGAATTCTGTGCTGCCTGGGGTCGTAAGAGGACTGAGCGTGGTAAAGATCACGATGGAAATGGCAGTCGTGGGCCCTGAGATAAGGTGGCGGGACGAGCCGAAGAACGCAGCGATGATCGTCGGCACAATTGCCGAATAGAGCCCGTATTCCGGGGGCAGGCCGGCGATTATGGCAAAGGCAACGCCCTGGGGGAGAACGATGACTGCCCCGGTGATGCCGGCCATGATATCAGCGCGCAGTGTACGGCGGTTGACGAGAGGCCACCACTTGAGAAAGGGAAATAATTTTATCGCTTCCATGTTGTTCCCCCGAGTAACTCATGAATCAGCTTCTATTAAAAAAATGACAAAATATTTCTCGTGAAGACGCAAAGTTCGCAAAGAAAGGCTAAATTATTTGTTTTTAAAACCAAGAGTTAAAGATTTTCTTGGCGACCTTTGCGAGAGACGCTTTTCAGTTTTGACCTTTTGATTCCGGCTTGTCCGGGTTAGGTTAAACCACTTAAGTCGCCTCGTCCCCGCCGGTCAGTTTCAGGAAGATCGGCTCCAGATGGCTTTCCGGCATGAGCGCCATACGGCCGAGGTCTTCTACACTGCCTTCCGCAATGATATCGCCTTTATTGATGATGGCGACACGGGTGCACATCTGCTCCACAATCTCGAGTGTATGCGTAGACATGAACACGGTGACGCCCTTTGAGGCAAGGTCCTTGAAGATGTCCTTTACAAGTCGCGCACCGCGCGGGTCCAGACCGACCATGGGCTCGTCCACCACCAGGACCTTCGGATGGTGGAGCAGGGCAGAGGCCATGACGAGGCGCTGTTTCATGCCGTGCGAGAAGTTCTCGACCAGTTCGTCCGCCCATTCAGGAAGACCGAACAGCTCGAGGAGCTCGCTTACGCGCATGTCCGAATCCCTCATCCCATACAACTCGGCCACGAAATGCATGAATTCCGTTGCGGTAAGCTTTTCATACAGGAACGGCCTGTCCGGTATGAAGCCGATGATGGACTTTGCCTCGATCGGTTCTTTCTGCACGTCGTGGCCATCAATGAGGATGCTGCCGTTGGTGGGCTGGAGCAGGCCCGCCATCATCTTGATGGTCGTGGTCTTGCCCGCGCCATTCGGGCCGAGGAAACCGAAGATCTGACCCTGCGCCACGTCGAGGTTGATCTTGTGCACGGCAGTAAGCTTGCCATAATTCTTGGTGAGGTCGATGAGTTTGATCATAATCGCCATTCAACCACGGATGGACACGGATACACACGGATGAAAGACACCAGATTCCCGCCTTCGCGGGAATGACGGCTTTTATTCCGCAATCCGCAATCCGCAATCCGCAGTTTATTTATACTCCAACACCTCAACCTTCAACTTCCCTACCAGCCTGATGATATCGGATTGCCGGTCGAGGTTTCCCGTGGTAAAGCGGATGTGCGTTGCGTCAGCGGGGAACTGGTTGAAAGTAGGGTCAACGGGCATCCACCGGCCCACCCAGACCTCGGGCCAGGCATGATAATAGAAACCGGTTTCCATATATACGATGCCGGCTGCCATGCGTGTCGGGATGCCTGCTGCGCGGGCAAGCGCCGTATAGAGAGCGGTATGCTCGTTACAGTCCCCTTCACGCTGGTTCAAAACCTCGAGTGCACTTGGGATGCTGACGACGGGCTTTTTCGCTATCGCAGCATAGACCCAATCGTTCAATTTTTTGGCAGACGCACGAGCATCCTTCTCGTTGGACAGGATCTTTGATGCCTGATCGATGATCTTTTTGTCGTCGCTCTGGATCAGCGCATTCGGCAATAGATATTCGGCCTGTTCCTTTCCGGTATAAGGCAGGCGATACGACGCCGGGTAGTCCTCCTTGCGGACCTCGATAATGTCACCCGTGAGCGTCTGGCGGTCTTTGTCCAGTTGAAAGACTTTCAGCGGAACACCCCTGAGCCGCGCTCGCAGATAGGTCACCTGTGAAGAGTCTTTTACGGGATCGGAAGGGATCATGGTCAGTGTTATGATATCAACTATCGGGCCGCCTTTATCACGCTTCATCGCTTCAGCCTTGGTTTCCTTCAACAGGCTGTAACCAAGCGCGCTTTCCTCTTTGATCGTTTCTCCGTCCTGCGATATCCACGACGTGGTCTCCATACCCTGGAACGACTCTTTCAGTTTGTAAACAGTCTGCTCTGTCTCTCCGACCTTGATGCGGTCTTTTGATTCAACGGAGACCGTCGATTCCTCGGTGCTCATGGTTGCGGGATTGAAAAGCGGGAACCGGTATGTCTTGCCCGTTTCAAGTCCCATAAGCAGAAGGGCCGGCTTGATGTTCGGCGAGAGGTAGGGTGGACGCGTGAGCTGGATCTTCTCGGTCCGGATCTGACCGCCGGTATCGATATCAAGGACAAGCTTATTCTTGAGCACCGCGCCCTTGATCTTCATCGTGGTCATATCGGATTGAAGCATGAAATCGAAATACTTGAGCAGGAAGTTTTTGGTAGTGTAGCTGTTGATGATCGTCTTGACGCGCTGGACCGAGCCGAGGACGAGGATGTCCATTTCCGATTCCTCGTACAGATGATAGGTTTCCGCCTCAGGTACGGTCCGCGAATGCGCGTAGCCGATCTTTTTGCCCTGCTGATAGATGCCGAACCATTCATCCGTCGCGCGCACGCCTTCTTCCGCGACCACGTCCAGCGCGATGACCGAGGAGGGGCGGATGTAAGTCCTCTCGATCAGGAGGCCGAGCATAGTGAACCAGAAGAGCAGGATGAGTGTGGAGGAGATCTTTCTGAGCATAAGGAAAGGTGTTCTGCCTTGAATTACCGAAAAATGATCTTTTGATTGGCCTTGATTCATATGTTAGCCAGAAATTCAGGCAATGTCAAATTCGATTGCTCCTTTGGCATACTGCAAAGCAATCAAGACAATTTTCTTTTACAAAACATTTTATTTCTGATACACTTTTTCCCGCAGCTATTCGTGCAACTTGCTAACCATACGGGTTTCGCAGTAACCCTGCTGATTTGCATTGATGCACAGGGATGGTTCAGTCCTTCAGGAAACGGTCGACCCACTGGATCAGTTCAAGTTTTTCCTTTGGCGCGCCATCCATGCGGGCGAGTTGGCGGCCGCTCCGGTAAAGGATGAAGGTCGGTGTTGCCTTGATCGTGAAACGCTGCGCAAGGACGGGCTCCTCGTCTACGTCCACCTTGATCACCTTCAGTTTTCCCGCTCTCCAGGCAGCAAGGTCGTTCACCAGCGGCTCCGCCTTGCGGCTGTATCCGCACCATTTGGCCCAGAATTCGACCAGGAGCAATTCCGGCCAGTCCCGGACCTCCTGATCGAAGCTTGCGGCCGTAACAGATACCGGCTTATCGGGAAAGGTGAGCGGCGTTGCGCACTTGCCGCAGTGCGGGTGGCTCTTGAGCTTCTCTTCGGGCACCCGGTTCAGGGTCCTGCATGACGGACAGCGGAGGAGGACGGAATCAGTCGCCAAGATGTCAAAACCTCTTTTTCGTGAATCACATGAACGAGACGGGAAGTCGCTCCGTCGCCCCCTTTTACCACAAAACAGAGCGCTTTCGCAAGGACATTTAATGCGCGAAGGAGGAATTCATGCGCCGGGAACAAAAGGCAATCACTGACCGGAGTGTCATCCTGCAGGTGCTTACCGAATGCCACGTCGGCAGGCTGGGCACCAGGGGAAAAGATGGATATCCCATGGTCAAACCGCTCAATTTCGTTTTCGACAACGGGAATATTTTCTTTCATACCGCGCGGGAGGGAGAGAAGATCGACGACATGCGGCTTGACAACCGGGTCTGCTTCGAAGTGGACCAGCCCATTGCCCTGGTCAAGGCGGACACGAGTCCCTGCAGGGCTGAGTATCTGTACCGGAGCGTCATCATCAAGGGCAGGGCGCATATACTTGAGGACCGCGGCGAACGCCTGGCCGCGCTGAAACTGCTTATGCGGAAATACCAGCCTGAAGGCGGCTATGGAGATTTTGTCGAAGACAAACTTGGCATCACCGGCGTTGTAAGGATCGAGGTTGAACAGATGGTGGGCAAAGAAGATCTGGGGAAAGGCAAACTGAGGGAGGCAGCACAACAGGCATTGCAGGAACATGCCGTCCTGCCGATTGTCCTTGAACGCTCATGATCAACGCTGGCATCGGAAAAATATTTTACTTATTTTGTAGAATTGTAATAAAGCTTTATCTCGTCGGGAGTGAGCACACTGTTATGGATAGTAGCTTCGTCAATAACGCCTTGAAAGGGGTAGGTGCTCATCTGGGCACCGATATTTAAATGACCTGCGGAGTTTCTCGCTACTCCCGTATCTATTACAGATTTATCCAGGACGCCGTTGACGTAAATCTTCATGCCTGTCGAATCCCATGTGCCTACAACATTGTACCAAGTGTTTGGAGAGAAGACCGTGTTCGTTTGTACCATGTGCAAGGTCCCGGCATTGTCCGTTATCCCGAGTATTATCGTGTTACCTGTCCAAAACTGAAGCGTATAAGACTCATCAGAGAAATTTGTTTGGTCGCCCTTATGAATAATACCGCCGAACGGCATTATCGAGTCCATATTGATCCACGCACCTACAGTGCCCGTCGTGGTCAGGTCGAGGGTCGGTGAATCCGGAATGCTCACCCGGCTGTTAACCCCGTCAAAATGCAAGGCATCTCCCACCTTTCCGCTTGTCCACACGGCATTGCCGATTATCGAGCCCTGATATGCCCCTTGTCCGGTAGTCGTACCGCTTCCCTCATTCATGCTCCAGTCAGAAACTAACCCCGCATTCGTATCAAACGTTCCCGTTAGTGGATCATACGTGTAGATGCTGCCGGAGGGGGCAAGATAGGAAAGTCCCGATTTAGACCATTTACTTATGCCTGCATGTGTGAGAACTATGGTAAAAAAAGGGTTGCTCGAAGAAACATCACCATTGGCGGCATTGTCGAGCACTGCCGGGAATTGGGAGGGTCCGCTTGGCATTGACGAGTGAAGATTATAATTGCTGATGCCCGTTTTTACGGCACCCACCACATTGATCTCGACTGCTCTGTCGGCGTCAGGGCGAAGGTCGATGTACTTGACGATCACGAATGCCGAAAGCAGCCCCAGTATCACAATGGTGCTTACAAGTTCAATAAGAGTGAATGCCTTTTGCTGCATCATCACACTCCATTCGTTCTCGTCCAATTTTTTCCCGCCGCAAGATTTGCTTCTCTTTAATCGGCAGGGAGCAACCATGACTGACGGCATTATTACGGATGCACGGCTGATTGTCAAGTGCGAACGTTATTGATGCATTCATCCGAAATACGAACTTTAAGTATACTTGTTCTCACGCCTCTTTCTCATGTGCAAGGGAATGGGAAAGAGGTGCCGCACTTTCTCGTGACCTCATCCTCTTTTTTTCTTGTCGTTTTCTCCAAAATACAGTATTTTGCTGACATCTTCGGCTGAACAGGTAGAATAATTTCTTTATGGAAACAGTTCGATTACGCGGCATTTACGAAAAATTACGAAGGTTGTTTGTTGACCCGCGAGAGCTCTTTCTCGTGGTCTCCATTGAGGCGCAAACGCTCCTCATCTGCATGAACGACACCATTGTCGAGCAGTATGATGCCTCCACTTCCCGGTTCGGCAATGGCAATCGGGAGAACTCGCTTAAAACGCCTCTTGGTGTTCATCGGATCAGGGAGAAGTTCGGGGCTGGAGCGCCTGCGGGCCGTATTTTCAGAGACCGCGAGGATCAGGGCATGGACTGGGACCACAGTCAGAACGGAGATAATCT
Organism: Nitrospirota bacterium; assembly: GCA_049793155.1. Classification (GTDB taxonomy): domain Bacteria; phylum Nitrospirota; class UBA9217; order UBA9217; family UBA9217; genus JALNZF01. Next base: position 30,014 of record JBARBN010000059.1, on the reverse strand, counting down.
GATCCTGACCCGCATTCTGTGGCTCGAAGGCCTTGAAGAGGGGATCAATAAGGGCGCCGGGGTTGATACCTACGAGCGCTACATTTATATACACGGCACCGGCCGTGAGGATTTGGTCGGCACCCCCCTGTCGCACGGGTGCGTGTGTCTGCGAAGTCATGATATTATCCGCTTATATGATATGGTGAAGGAAGGCACGCTCGTCTACATCGATCCTCCACCTGTCCTTATCAACGAACACCAATGCCGCAGCGTCCATTTTACGGGTATTTTCGGCAGCGGCATGAGTGCGCTCGCGCAATACCTGCGTTTTCAGGGGATGACGGTCTCGGGTTCCGATCGCTTTCACGCAAGTGAGGATACCGCCTCGATCCGTCAATCGCTTGAGGGCCTGGGGTGTACCATCGTTCGTCAAGACGGTTCAGGTGTGGGTGCGGATACCGATGCGGTCTGCATCTCTACAGCGATAGAAGAATCAAATCCCGACATCGCTGCCGCGCGCAGTTGCGGTCTTCCCATCGTCCATCGCTCCGATCTGCTAGCCGCGATCATCGCGACAAAAAAGACCATTGCGGTCGCGGGCACTAGTGGTAAATCGACGGTGACCGCGATGATATTCGAATTTCTGACCGCGTGCGGAAGATCACCCTCACTCATAAGCGGTGCGGGCCTGCGCAGGCTCGAAAGGCAGGGGCTTATCGGCAATACGTGGAGCGGCGGCTCCGATCTTCTCGTGGTGGAGGCGGACGAAAGCGACGGAACGCTCGTCAAATACCGTCCGGAAGCCACTGTGTTTCTGAATATTTCCAAGGACCACAAAAGCATTGACGAGATAAAAGAGCTGTTCGAAATTCTGGCTAAACAATCTTCATGGACGGCTTCGAATGCCGACGATCCGCTCCTTGCTTCCCTTCCTGCAACAGTACGCTTCGGTCGCAATAGTTCCGGTTCGTGTCGGCCGGATCGTGAACAGCTCTTGCCGACTTCGGTCAAGCTTTTTAAGAACAACAGAGAATATCATCTGCCGCTTCCCGGGGCTCACAATCTTGAGAACTTGTGCGCTGCGCTGTGTGTGTGTGAGCAGTTCGGATGCGAAGAAACAGCGCTTGCCGATGCGGTAAGAAATTACGAGGGTGTTGCCCGGCGTTTTTCCGTGACCATGGCAAAGCAGAACGTGTATGTAGTCGACGACTTTGCGCATAACCCCGCAAAGATAGCGGCTGTCGTCCAAGCGGCGCGGGGTCTTTCGGGGCGCATCGTGGCCGTGTACCAGCCGCACGGGTTTGGTCCGACCCGGTTCTTAAAGGATGAATATATCGCAACCTTTAGGAATATCTTCCAACGACCTGATTCGCTCTATCTCCTGCCGATCTATTATGCCGGTGGATCGGCGTTGAAAGATATCTCCTCGGAAGAGATCATCAGCGGCCTTGGTCCCACGGCATTCCATGCAGAGGCGGTAAACGGTCGCGATGAGTTGTTGGGCAGGTTAAAGGCTGAGGTAAGATCGGGAGACTGCGTTCTTGTCATGGGCGCACGGGACCCGTCGCTGCCTGCCTTGGTAAAGAAGATTGTGAAAATTTTTGGTGGAGAAGCAAGACCTTCATAAGCCCACGCCCGCTTTCATCATGCATTATCGGCAATATCTCCCTAACGCTTTCTCCCACCGATCAAAAATGTGCTATGCTTTTAGTATCCTCCACATACCCGACAGGAGTCTGATGTGGGAAACGGATGGCATTGAATGGGAGACATGAGCATGAAAGCGATCAAGGTAGCATCTCACGGCGACGCCGATGTGCTGAGATTGTCGGAATCGGAACTCGCGCCAAAACCTGCCGCAGGTCAGGTCCTCGTCAGGATCCACGTCGCGGGAGTCAACTTCGTGGATATCTATCATCGGCGGGGCTACTATCCCCAGAAGCTGCCCTTCATCCCAGGGCTGGAGGCAGCGGGCGTGGTGGAGGAAGTGGGCAAGGACGTGGCCGATTTCCTGCCAGGCGACCGGGTGGCCTATACAGGAAAGCTCGGGAGCTATAGCGAATACAACGTTGTCGACCAATGGAGGCTGATCCAGCTCCCTGAGGACCTCCCGTTCACCGAGGCTGCGGCGGTCCCGCTCCAGGGGATGACAGCACATTATCTGATCCATGAGTACCGCAAGCCGGCGAAGGGAGACACGGTGCTGGTACATGCGGCGGCTGGCGGCGTGGGGCTGCTTCTGGTGCAGTGGGCAAAGCACTTGGGTGCCACGGTCATTGGTACTGTCTCAACGGAGGAAAAGGCTCAGGTGGCCAGGGCAGCGGGCGCAGACCACGTGATCCTGTACAACAGTCAGGATTTCGTTGCCGAGACTCGTAAGATCACGGAAGGGCTGGGCGTCCCGCTCATCCTGGACGGCGTGGGCAAGAGCACTTTTGCAGGCGACCTGGAATCTGTGGCGATTAATGGCCACGTGGTCATCTACGGAGCGGCGAGCGGGCCCGCCGACCCCATCGTACCGAATTCGCTCATGCAGAAATCGATCAACTTGTCCGGAGGAAGTCTTGTACACTTCGCCGCGAACGGGCCGGATGTAAAGATGCGGTCAACTGCGGTGTTCACGGGGATCAGGGAAGGCTGGCTCAAGCTCAAGGTGGATACGGTCCTGCCGCTTGCCGATGCTGCCCAGGCCCACCGTTTGCTCGAGGGGAGGAAGTCCACAGGCAAGATCGTGCTGAAGGTGGTGGGGTGAGATGAGGGGAGTATCATTTTTTGAGCGAACAATTCCGACGCCTTATCAGAACAGGGGGTAACAAATGACAAATATAATGGCAACGATTCCGTGCCCGGACTGCAGCGCCAAGGGTTTCATAACCTGTCCTGTCTGCCATGGGCAGGGAAGACAGTACAGTGCCAATGCGTCTCAAAGGCCCTGTCCGAATTGTCACGGAACAGGGAAAAGTGTCTGTCCTCAGTGTCTGGGCGCTAAAAAAGTAAGTGGCGAAAAATAAAGATCGCGACCGAAGGCACAAGGAGGTGAGATTGATATGTCCATAAGCGTATATTCTTTACAACCTATTGCGGCTTTAATTGCCGGGATACTGATTCTCTTCATGCCAAAAATTTTGAATTATATCGTCGCCATCTATCTCATCCTGATCGGCATTATCGGACTGGTTCACTAAGTATCTCAAATCAATCTTTCATTTCAATAGAGATTGAAAATAGCAAGATGCGGAAAAAGAAAACAGGAGACGGTCAAGGAAGCGATGGAGATGTTTAAGATTTAAGATAAGGAGAACGGAAAGCGCAATCTATGCCGTATCTACTCAAACCACTCAAAGTGCGGTCGATGACCATGGCCAATCGACTGGTTATGCCGCCGATGGCAACCGCAAAGGCCGAGCCTGATGGAAAAGTAAGCCAGGCGCTACTCGATTACTATGCGGAAAAATCACGTGGCGGTTATCTTTCATTGATCATCATCGAGCACAGCTACATAACCCCGGAAGGGAAGGCAAGCGAGAATCAGCTTTCCGCCTCCGATGACACCGTCATCCCCGGTATTCGGAAATTAGCCGAGGTCATTCATTCGAATGGTTCAAGGACAGCGATGCAGATCAATCACGCCGGAAGCGCAGCGCAAAAAGAGGTCATAGGAACGACACCCCTAGCCCCTTCGGCAGTGGCGAACCCAAGGCGGGGTGACATGCCGCGTGCGATCTCACGGCCAGAGATAAGCGATATCGTACTATTTTTTAAAGACGCCGCCCGCAGGGTCAAGGAAGCCGGATTTGATGCCGTGGAGATACATTCCGCACATGGTTATCTTCTCAATCAGTTCTTGTCTCCCCTGACGAACAAACGGACGGATGAATACGGAGGGGATATCGCCAACCGTATTCGCATTCATTTGCAGGTCATTAACGCGGTACGTTCCGCAGTGGGGCCGGATTTTCCCATCCAGATACGGCTGGGAGCTTCGGATTATACTGAAGGCGGAACGACGGTTGAAGACAGCAAGTCTGCCGCCCGTGCATTTGAAAAAGCAGGAGTGGATATCATTCATATCTCCGGCGGGTTTGTCGGATACACCCCACCGGGCCTTACCGGACAGGGTTACTTTGCCCCCCTCAGCGAGGCGATCAAAAGCGTTGTGTCTATTCCCGTGATCCTCACCGGAGGGATCACTGAAATAGAAGCTGCCGAGAAACTTCTGGCCGAGAATAAAGCAGACCTGATCGGCGTGGGAAGGGCCATCCTTCAAGACAGCAACTGGGCAAAGCGGGCGATTGAAACTGTTCGATCACAATAGATAATGCAATAGATAATGTTTTTAGTTGAGTCTCCTGTCTCACATGCGATCTGTCATTATTAATTATACCGGCGATCAATTTTGGAAACATTGCTTAAAATGACCGGCCCAATTTGAAGAGGATGTCCGACTCGATCTGCTATGGCAGTGCCTAACCAATTGGTAATTAATAGATATTATTATATATAACTATGGTACTTTGTTTGCAGCTTTATTAAGAACGGTGTTTTTTTTTGAGAAATTGACCCGAAAACGAGGTATCCTAACCACATACGAATCATGAATGACGAGCTGCATCGATTTTGATACCAAAAATAAGGGAGAGATAGTCATGCGCATATTGAATGTCTTATCTAAAGTTGTTGCGTTGATCGCTTTAGTAGGCATGGCTTGGGGGTGCAGCAGCAAGGCCAACAGCAATACCCCGATCCTGAGCGAATCCGGGAAGCATGTCGCCAATTGGATCGTCAATCACAGAGCGTCTTATGTAAGCAATCATAGCAAGTGCTATGAGTGCCACGGCAGCGACCTGCAGGGAGGGATATCCAAGGTCAGTTGTTTTAGCCCTCAGTTCAACGGACAGGTCTGCCATTCAAGCGGGCCTATCGGGCACCCGGCGGGGTGGCGAGACCCGGCCTTGCACGGCTCCGTCGCCAAATCGCAGCCCGGGGCAGACAGCGGTTTCTCCAGTTGCCAACTCTGTCACGGCGACGATTTCAACGGCGGTGTTGCCAACGTGAGTTGCTTTACCGCGGGCAGGGCCACGGGCCCATGCCATGTTACGAACGGCGCACCGGTGGGGGCGCCTCATTCGCCGATTCCCTGGCGGACATATCCCGCGCCGACCCACACCGATACCGTTGACGATGCAGCCGGGTCGAATGCCGCGGCCTGCGCCCGCTGCCACAGTCAAGGGGCCAACCTGAGAACTCCGATCATTACCACATACAACACGGGTGCCCCGGGTTGTTTCAACAGCACCCTCTGTCATGGACCGTTGGGGCATCCGACCGGCTGGGCGCAGCCGAGCAACCACGGCGCGGCAGCAAAATCAAATCTGACGTATTGCCAGCAGTGCCATGCCGACAATCGTTTCGGAGGACCGGGGAGCAACCCGCGCTTCAATGTCCAACTCGGAAATCTCGTCGATGCAACCCTCGGCAACACAGGGTGTGAGGTATGCCACGCGCCGCTTGCGGCCCATCCCCGGGTCCTTCAGATCCCAGTCTCCTTCGGCACTATTACCCCGATCAATCCAATCGGCACCCCATGGTATCTCCACTGCAAGGCCAGCCCCTCCGGTTTCGATGCCTGCAACCGCTGCCACGGCGCGAATCTGGATGGTGTCGGAGCAGCAAGCGGCGCCACAGGCTGCACGTTCTGCCACCAGATCGGCCTGCCGACCACATTGAAAAACTGCTCCTCATGCCACGGCGCGAGCCCCAGCGGGACTATCTATCCCAATATCGCCTTCGCTCATCCGGGCCACGTCGGCCTAAATGTGGCCGACACCTGCAGCGCGTGCCACAACGGAATCGGCTCGGTCACACTCGACCATTTTCTGCGCGCCAGGAACCATACCACAAGCAGACAGGCAGGGGCCATCGTGTTCGGCGCGATGGCGCAAACCGGCGGCGTGACTCCCGTATTCGATGAAACGACCTTACAGTGCACCAATGTCTACTGTCATGGCGCGACCCTTGTCGGCGGCACCAACAAGTCGCCTATCTGGAGCCAGATAACCTATCTAACGGCAGCTGGCTGCGGAACGTGTCACGGCTTTCCACCGGCCAATGCGGCACATACCGGTTTTACGTCGAGCACAACCTGTAAAACATGTCACCCGCACGTCAATGCTACTAATACCGGTTTCGACGATCCAACGAAGCACGTGAACGGGGTGATCGACGTCTCAGGCGGAGCCCATACCTTCCCGTTCCCCGGTTCCGTCCATTTATCGGCAGCGGGATCGGCACCGTTCTCCGGTTGCGTCACCAGTGGTTGTCATACGAATGGCAGCGTCGTGGGGACGTATCCTGTTGCCACTGGAACGCCGCCAGATTGCCGGGGATGCCATATTAAGGCTAGTCCCGGCAACAGCTGCGGATCGTGCCACGGGTCTGCCAGCAATGGCGGGAGTCCAAGCGGCTCTGCATTCCCGGATGTAGCGGGAGCACATGGCAACCATAACAGCTTTACCTGTTCTCTCTGTCACGGATCAAACGGCACGGGAAATACCAGTCATGGCCCGAGCAACAGGACCGCACATGGCGATGCCAATGTCGTCATCCAGTTTACCGATCCGGGCAACACAATGAACTTTACCCGCGATGGGACAGGGCACGGCACCTGTACAGGGACCTGTCATAGTGAATCTCACAACGGCAGATCGTGGTAATGGACTGAAAAGGGACATTGTATCTCAGTAGGCCGATTATGAAGCCGGCTATATTGTGAAAGATGGTCCAATGTGCTTCGCACTGCTCCACAGTCTCCTGTGAACAACGTTGAGGAAGGAGATGGCTGTGATCAACGTGATTGCCTCGATTAGTGTGAAGACGGGATTGCTCGCCGATTATCTTACGGTTCTTAAAGCAAATGTTCCCTCAGTAAGAAAAGAAGAGGGATGTATCGAATATATCCCGATGGTAGATATTGACTCAAAGCTGCCGCCGCAGGTTTTCGATAAAAATGTGGTCACCATTTTTGAGAAGTGGGCGAGCCTGGGAACGCTTCATGCACATCTAGGCTCGCCTCATATGACCGATTACCGGGAAAAGGTAAGGAACATGGTCGAGAGTGTCACCGTCAAAGTACTCCAGGAAGTAGATTAAATTACCGCAGCATCCTTGGACGCCGGTTCTCACCGAACATTCTGCCTCTAACGCTAAATAACAGAAACTAAGAAGTGAGCTCCAAACACCCACGCTGTTTGTGATGACGAAGGTCACTACATAATGAAATTGCTCAAGCTGATCTTATCCTTAATAATCATCATAGCATCCGTTTTTTTATGCCAACAATTTATTCTTAATTCAATTTCCAACCAAAAGGACAAAATCGATTATGCGGAGCTCAATCATATCAAGTACGGTCTGTTCAGTGTCGATCAATGGAAGCGGCAAGTTACCGTAATCCTTTCAGAAGAGATCAATAAGCTGTATGTGTCAAAAGAAAATGAACGGGAGCTCCGAAAGCATATCGAAGCTCTGTTGAACACGCTTATTGATAAGGTCTTCAAGAATATCAAAGACGAGAATTCGGGCTCCGCGGAGGGTTGGGTCAAACAAACCCTTTTAAATTTTATCGCGAGTCCAAAGGATATTAAAAAAGGTATTCCTGAATATGCCGATGCCATCATTCATGAGATGACGAAAGCGAAAACAAAGGCTCAGATAAAGACCATGCTGAATAAGCAGATCGAGCAATATCTTAATGAAACCTTTGATAAGCAGGATATGTCTCAAATAAACAGCATCCTTGTTCGGACGGAATCCAAGGATATTGAAAGCGCGAGGACCAAGCTCAATGAGGCTGTGTCGGTCAAGCAAACCCTGATCACCAAAGAGGCAGTTCTATTGATCTTTCTTTCAGTGATCCTTTTTGCCTTGTCCGGCTTCAGCAGGAAACCTTTGGACCCCTCCAGCTTTATACTGCTCGTTCAGGCTCTTATTATTTTGCTGATAGCCGGTGTAACCACACCCATGATCGATATGGATGCCAGGATCTCACGGATGAGCATTGCGTTGATGGGGCACCCCATCTATTTTGAGAACCAGGTATTATATTTCCAGAGCAAAAGCATTCTGGATGTATTCAGGATCATGATCAGTCATAAGGATCTCCAAATGAAATTTGTCGGGGTCCTGCTGATCACTTTCAGTGTTTTTTTCCCCCTGTTAAAAACAGTCTCGTCACTGGGATATTATTACAATTATCTCAACGCGAGGCAGAAGCCGGTGATCAGGTTTTTTGTGTTGAAATCCGGAAAATGGTCCATGGCCGATGTCATGGTGGTTGCCATATTCATGGCTTATATCGGGTTTAACGGCATCATTACCAGCCAGTTCGATCAACTAAAGTCAGCGGCCCAGGAAATGGTGATGATAACTACGAACGGCACGTCCCTTCAACCGGGATATTACCTGTTCCTGACATACACCGTGTTGGCGTTATTTTTGTCAGCGATCATGTCCGGGAAACCTCAGGATTACAAGGAGAGGGGCCCTGGAGATGTTGATGCAGAGGTTGCGAGATGAAATTACTCGATCTTAAAATATATCCGGCCCTCTGGCATGGTCCTCTCTTTTAAAAGCAGGCAGCTCAGTCCGGCGGAGGAAATATGAGGATCTCGCACGCTATTTTGAATGGAGAATTATGAAGGCCCTGGACGACCTGACAAAAGAACAGCTCATCAATGACCTGATCATATTGCAGCAGACGATCAATGAACTGGAAAAAACAGTCGAGGATCAAGAGACGTTTGTGGAGGAACTTGCGAGAACCAAGGCGATGTTTGAGGGGCTTTTCGAATTCGCTCCTGATGCAATTATTGTTGTCGATCGCAGCGGCAGCATTGTTCAGTCCAACAAGCAGGTTGAGCGATTATTTGGTTATAGTCGAGAGGAATTGGTGAATGAGGAGCTTGACATTCTCCTGCCGGAACGTCTTAGGGAAAAACATCGAGATCATCGCCGGGGGTTTATGGCTGATCCGCACGTCCGTCCTATGGGCACCGGGCTGGAATTATACGGCAGAAAAAAGGATGGAACGGAGTTTCCCGTGGATATATCCCTCGGACCGCTGCAGATAAAGGATGACATCGTTGTGCTGGCCGTGGTCCGCGATGTATCCGAACGAAAGGAATCAGAGCGGAGGTTGCTTGAGACAAAGGCCGAACTTGAGCGTTCCAACAAGGCGCTGGAGCAGTTTGCCTACTCGGTGTCTCATGATCTTAGGGCGCCTCTGCGGTCCATTGACGGATTCATACGCATACTGTCCGAAGATTACGCAGAACACCTGGATGAAGCGGGCAAGGATTATATCCGCCGCGTGCAAGCCGGCTCAACGAGAATGATAGAACTCATCAACGCCTTGCTCAGTCTGTCACGTTTAGCCGGAGCCCCATTGCATCGTTCGAAAGTACACCTGAGCACACTGGCAAAGACTGCGGCGGCTGAGCTTGAAATGGCCCAGCCCGAGCGCAGGGTGGAGTTTGTGATCTCCGAAGAAGCATACGCCGAAGGAGACCCGGTGATGCTCAAGATGGTGATGGACAACCTTATGGGAAACGCATGGAAGTTCACTGCAAACCGACCTGTTGCGAAAATCGAGTTCAATGTCGCCCGCAACAACGGGGAAACAGTCTATTGTATTAAAGATAATGGTGTTGGCTTCAATATGAAGTATGTGAATAAACTGTTCATGCCGTTCCAACGACTCCACTCATCGGACGAATTCCCGGGCATCGGAATCGGTCTTGCCACGGTCCGGCGGATCATCGATCATCATAAGGGGCGCATCTGGACGGAGGCAGGGGTCGACAATGGAGCGGCTTTTTATTTTACACTCTAGATGAAACAGGAACTTCTTTGAAATAAAAGGCCACGTCGATCCGGGAGAAAGGAGGACGCCTACACTTCGTTCTTTCGGCTGCCATTAAGATGGGACATTATTGCTGAGATCCGGTATCTGCGTTTTGCAAACCAGCGGTACGCGATCCGTGACAGAGTCTCCGCTCCGGGCAGTTTGAACAGGAAGCCTGCAAAACGGTACCTTCTAAGCCGCGCGATGATCTCCGGAAGCGCCTTCTCTCCAGCAAGCACTGTTCCATCCGGAAGCACGATGTGCATTGATTGCATGCAGGCTTCATGCATGATGCCCGGGTACTGCATTCCCTCCTGCAACGACTGGCACGTTATCATGTCAAATGAGCCATCCATGGCATTATGGTGGATCCATTTCGCTGTGCCTGAACAGATCGGGCAAGTGCCGTCATAAATCAATACATCACGTGAAGCTGGGCCGTACTTGTTCCGGTTCTTCATGATCTTTCTCCTCCGATGCGAACCCTAGTCAAGATATCACCACAGAGCACACAGAGAAAGTTCAACAAAACAGTGGCCACTACCTTGTTGAATATCATTAGCAAAAATTGCCGCAAATTCTCTCTTGTAAGACTCCGCCATCAGGCGGTGGGAATGCCGGCCCGCATTCTTCCGGACTTGAGTGCCTTGCCATTCAATCTCAAATTAACAATCTCGTGTAGGCGCATAGCCCACTCGGGTCCTTTGTCCTCGTGTTTAAAGAAAACAAAGGCCTTCTCCCATTTTTGCGAAAAGATCCTTTCCGCCCATTGTAAAAGGTCTGCATCCGTATACTCTGAGCGGCGCAGACGCAAGTAACCCCATGGCGATGTACTGATGATCTCGTTCGCCGGATTCTCATCTGTATCGGCGTTGCACAGGCTGCATCCCTTTTTACGAAGCACGTCCGGAATTCCGGCTTCGAGCCACGAGGGGCTGCGGAACTCGAAAGCGCAGGCCGCGTCAACGGGGATCAGGCCGAGAAAATCTTCCAGCACAGGCAGGTCCGCATGAAAGCTTTTGGGAAATTGAAAAAGGACCGGTCCCAGCTTTTTGTCCAGGATTGACAGTGTCCTGAAAAGGTATTCGGTCTCCTCGAACACATTTCGGAGCTGCTTCATATGCGTTATGACCTGCGGCGCTTTGAGCGCGAAAACAAAATCAGTGCCGACCTGTTCCGCCCAGTGCGCGAGCACGCTTTCTTTGGGCCGGTGATAAAAGGTATTGTTGATCTCTACCGTGTTGAGGCGACCGGAATAGAACCGAAGCATTTCCTTGGGCGGGATCTTTTCAGGATAGAATATCCCTTTCCATTCCGCATGTGCAAACCCGCTAGTCCCGACGTACACCTTCATATACTGTTTCCTCCCCGGTTAACACCATTGTAAAAAGTCCGGCTTAACCGCAGCGCCGAGGTGAGAATCAAGTGACACTTAACCTGCGTTGCTGTGCGTCTCAGCATCTCTGCGTTGAAATGATTCGTTTTCACGAACCACCTCACTGGCTGTTTTATCATCACGCAGCCGTATGAACGCGGGTTGCCTCATCACGCTATCCTCGGTCCAACCGGTCAACGTAACCTCGCAGACCAGCTCCGGCTTTACCCACGTGACCCGCGCATTTGTCTCCGGTTCAGCGGTAAAGGGGCATTCCTTCCGGACCAGCGGTTCCAATTGTTCGCGGATGTTCTTTAAATCTTTATCCCCGAATCCGCTTCCTACATTGCCGATGTATACAAAGTTGTCTCCTTCGAACACACCCAGCACAAGGGCGCCGAAATTTTGTCTGCTGCCGCCCGCTTCCGTGAATCCGGCGATAACGCCTTCCTGGGTGAGCCGCGTCTTTACCTTAAGCCACTGCCGGCTCCTTTTTCCCGTTTCGTATATGCTTTGAGAATGTTTGGCGACGATACCTTCCAGTCCTTTTTCTTTGGAAACGCCGTAAAACAAGACCCCTTCTTTTTCTACATGACTGCTGAATTTAATCTTTGGGGAAGAGGGGAGGACCTTTTTCAGGAGTTCCTTCCTTCTGAGCAGGGGCAGACCCGTCAGATCATGTCCCCGGAAATAGAGGAGATCGAAAACGTAGTAGACCAAATGGCTGCTTCCGGAGCCCTGGTAGTGCTGAAGCGCCTGAAAATCGGCGCGTCCCTGGTCATCTACGACAACGATTTCTCCATCCATGACGGCGTCAGATCCGAATTTCCGCAGAGCGTCCACTAAAGGGGCAAACTTTTTAGCGAGCGAGATCCCATTCCTCGAATAAAGCGAAACAGCATCATCCCGGACCTCGGCAACGGCCCGGTATCCGTCCCATTTCACCTCGAATATCCAATCGGGATGATCGAACGGTTCCTTGACCAGGGTCGCAAGCATCGGTTTTACCGCGTGCAGCATCGGTTTGACCGGCGCATCCTTCAGGTCTGCGGTTTCCAGCGCCTCATGAAGACGGATCTGGTTTGATTTTTTCTGCCTGAACGATTTATGCTTATCGGCTTCGAGAACCTCCTCCAAAGTTTTATGAGACACCACAGAACGGTTCTCCTTGAGAATTTCCTCTTTGGTCGCATTACCGTCTCTTTTCTTCAGTAGCAGCCACGACTTCCCATCCTTTCGAGTTTTTACCAGCGCGAATTCACCGTGAAGCTTTTCCCCTTCGAGGACGAACTTCATATCCCCTTTTTTCAAGCCCTCATGAAGCAGCTTATTGCTTTCGCTCTCATCTCTTGTGGAAGGGTGATGATAATAACCCTTGTCCCAGATGATAACGCTTCCGGCGCCATAATTGGTCTCCGGAATAACGCCTTCAAAATCCTTGTAATCGAGCGGGTGGTCTTCAACCATAACTGCGAGCCTTTTCAGGGAAGGATCAAGCGAAGGACCCTTCGGTACAGCCCAGCTCTTAAGAACCCCGTCCAGCTCCAGCCTGAGGTCATAATGAAGAGCCCGGGCCGCGTGCTTGTGAACGACAAACATAAGACGGTTCCCCTGAGGCTGAAGGACCGGTTTCGGTTCGGGTGTTTTCTCGAATTCCCGTTTCGCTTTGTATTCAGTTAAGCCCATGTTAGTTCCTGAAAATTCTCTGTTCGAATTTCTAAACCCTAAACAAGTTCAAAACTCAAATATTCAAATTTTAGTATTGTTTAGTATTTAGTGATTCATTTTCATAAATGCGGCAGTTTCTGTTCTTTCGAAAGCATTGCCTGAAAAAGGTCTCCTTTTTTTTCTGCCCTCTTCACGGCCTCCGAGTACGTGACTTGCAGCATTTCCGGGTCGCCAGAGCCGAAGACATTCTCCAACTCCCTCCACTCAAGCGGAAATGAGACGATTGGCTTTTCCCGGGCGCGCAGGGAATATACGCATACCATTGTCTTCGATGCATCGTTTTGAGACCAGTTGATAAAGACCTTTGATCTCCGCTCTGACTTTGCCATTTTTGCGGTCACCAGGTCCGGATAATGTTTCTGCATGATCCCAGCCACGGTCTTTGAAAATGTCTTGGTATCGTCAAAGGTCGTCTCCGTCCGGTTCAAGGGGACATATACATGGAGCCCCTTCTTGCCGGAGGTCTTGACATAGGTGACGAGATCCAGCCGCGAGAGCAGGTCCCGAAGCACCAGCGCCACACGGGCACAATCAAAAATGGTTGCCTCTTCGCCGGGATCCAGATCGAAGACCATGGAATCGGGAGATTCCGGGGAACCGGCCCTGGCCAGCGGTACATGGAGTTCAAGAGAAGCAAGGTTCTCCGCCCATATCAGCGTTTCCAGATCGTTGACCAGGCAGACCGTCATCCTCCCCCCGTCATGCTGGGGGATCTCGGCTGTTTTCACCCAGGCCGGCCGATGTCCGGGACAGCGTTTCTCGAAAAAGAAGTTCTTTTCAACTCCTTCGGGATAGCGCTTAAAGGTCAGTGCTCGGTTTTTCAAATGGGGCAGCATGAACGCTGCGATCCCGCGGTAATATTCCAGTATCTGGGCCTTTGTAAAACCATAGGAGGGATAGAGGTCCTTTTCAAGGTTCGACAGCGGGAGTCTGATCCCCGCCATTTCGACAAATGTTCGGCTCACTTTTTCTCCTTCACTTTCCGCATGCTTTCCTCCAGTGCGGCAACCAGATCGGCAGGACCTTCTCCCTCTTCTTCCTCTACGGCCGGCGCCGCCACCGGGGCCTTTTCTTTCGCCTTCGCCTCCAGAAGGGCCACGATCCTTTTCCGGCGCTCGTCAGCATATTTTCCCGGCTTGAAGTCTTCGATCATCTTCTCTATGTTTGTTTTCATCCGGCCTTCCTCTTCGGCCTCGACCTTTCCTTTTTTTACCAGGACGTCCTCATCGGAAACGATTTCGTCGCTGTAATGGAGTGTGGTCAGTTGCAGCGCTCCATCCCTGCTTTTGACCGCCACCAGATACTCGCGTTCAGCCAATACGAATTTTGCGAGACCGGCCTTATTTGTCCGGCGCAGCACCTCAACCAACAACTGATAGGCTTTTTCGCCTCCTTTCGAGGGCACGAGGTAGTAGGGGTGATCGTAATAGACCGGGTCCACTTCCTTCATATCGATGAACTCAATGATCTCGATCGTGCGGCTCCGCTCCGGCGAAACGGATTCCAGTTCCTCGTCAGTCATCAGAATGTATTTATCAGGCACGATCTCGTATCCCCTGACGATCTCATCCGGGGGGACCATCGTCCCTTCTTTCGGACAAAACATTCTTCGGGATAGGGGAGAGAAATCCTTGCTGTGGAGCAGGTGAAAAGAGACGCGACCAGGCTCGATCGCAGTAACCAACCGTACCGGAATCGCCACCAGGCTGAAACTGATAGTCCCGCTCCATATACCCTGAACAGCCATATTATGCCTCCTGGTTAATCCGTGTGGATCCTTTTTTTAAAAAGCTCTTCCTCCCCTCAGGCGGCCTTTTTCAGGCTCGCTTCAAGCACCTGCAGCAACTGGTCTGATTCGGTGGGCTTAAGACTTCTGGGAGCGACGATCGCAATGTGCTCACCGCGGGCCTTTTTTTCTATCATATCCTGCAGCTTCTTCTGATGTTCATTGTCGAATTTTCGAGGCTCAAAAGGAGCGGCCAGCTGGTTGATCAAGTCAACCCCGATCTTCAGTTCTTTTTCCGACAGAGGAACGTCCTGCAGCGTCAAGGATTCTACCACGATCACTTCGTCGGCATGCCGCAGCGTATTCAGACGAAGGATATTCCCGATCGCCTGAATGGCACCGAGATAGGTCCGTTTTCTCATGGTCCAAGAGCAGATTCCCGCAACATCCATCTGCTTTAAGGCCCCGAGCAGCGCGTTATATCCCTTTCCCCGCACATCCGGCTCGAGGTAATAGACGCGGTCAAGGAAGATGGGGTCGATCTGCGCGGTTTTGACGAATTCGTGGACCTCGATCATCCGGCTGCTTTCAGGAGTGGTTTGCTCGAGTTCCTCTTGATCGACGATGATATATTTCCCTTCTTCAATTTCAAATCCCTTGGACTGCTCTTCCGTCGGCACGGGTTTTTTTTCATAAGCACAGACCATTTGCTGACGCAGTCGCACCTGGTCTCGCTTGTGCAGGAGGTGAAACTGGATTCGCTCTTCCTTCACCGCGGTATGCAGCTTCACGGGAATGTCAGTGTCTCCAAAATGAATGTTTCCTTTCCAGATCGTTGCTTCAACCATCGCAGAACCTCCTGAATCTCTCCGAAAAGTCACTCTGGCCTAATATCTCCGTGCCTTCCGGACGAAAAGAGGCCATATGAATCCCTTATTTAAAGGATAGCACCGGATCGTACATGCGTCAACGACGCCCGTAAGCTTTTTGAAGCTGTTTGATACGAAGGTTTCAGCAGGGCAAGGCTCCTTCGGTTGCTCCGACCGGTGGCATCGCATGGCTAAAAGTTGTACAATGTTCTCGTGAGGATGCTGATATGCTGACCGTTCTGAAGCTTGTGTTAGCGTGCCTTATTTGTATCGGCCTGATCACGGGCATTGTTTACGCGTTCAAGTGGCTGCTATAAGTCAGAGTCGGTGTATCGATAGGGAGGTGAGATTTATGAAGAAGAACATGGGAATGATCGATCGGGTGCTGAGGACGGCCCTTGCTGTCGTGGTCGCTGCTCTCTATTTAGCAGGTCAACTGACGGGAACGGCTGCCGTGATCCTCGGTGTACTTGCGGTGATCTTTCTGGCCACAAGTGTCGTAGGCTTCTGCCCTGTTTATGCATTGCTCGGCATTTCGACCTTGAAAGGCGACCGGCATGAGGGAGGACCTCATGGGGAGGCACATACAGGTGCCCACTAGCAGGTCATGAAAGACAAGAACGAGAAAGGCCCGCTCCAAAGGAGCGGGCCTTTTATTATTAAGATACCTGCCGCTGGCTTTGCCAAAAGGCCGGTAGTACTCCCTGGATGCGCTGATCCGAAGAACATGCCGAAGCCGATGGCAATGGTCTAAGAAGATTTGATTACTGGGGGGGAAGGGTGGAGCGCGCCCTCTGCCGCTGAGCGCGCTTCAATAGTACCTATCTCATGCGGTCTTCCTGCGTTTTTCTAGCTCGTCGACGTATGCTGTCTTGCCTGCCTCAATGGCGTTTTTGACCGCTGCGGTGCTGTCTGCATAAAACTCCTTTCCCTTCTCAACGGTTGCGGTTATCTTATCGCCTGCGTCCACCGCAATGTCTCTGATGTCCTTCCTCAGATCCCTTCCCGATTTCGGCGCCAGCAGGAGCGCAACTCCAGCTCCCACGAGCCCACCCGCCAGGAAGGGGACCAGAAGGGACTGTACCCTTTTAACTCCAAGTTCTTCTTTCATGATGAACCCTCCTTCTCTGTTTGAGACTTTTTACCAGGGTCGTCACCCCGGTCGCAATGCCAGCCTTCAATCCCGCGATATTTGCCCCGGTGGCAGGCCCGAGGTTCGCCTTTCCGTAATGAAACGCACCGCGTATGCTTTTCTCCACGATTGCGACCGTGCGGCTGATCTGCCTGACATCCTCCGAAACGGCGTTTACGTTACCGGTGATCATCTTCAGGTTTTCAAGCGTATCCCTAAGTTCAACAAGAACATCACTCACTTGTTCACTCGTCCGTTTTATGCTCAAGATATACGAGATGTGAAAGCCCGTATATATGATGAATGTTGCCACGCCGATGCCCAGGATGATATCCGTCATAATCGCCTCCTGTTAGTACAAGTATAGCACAAACGAAACTGGCGGCTTTCTGTGTATCTCCTGGATAATGTCCCAGTGCTCCATTAACTTGCCGGTCTCGAACTTAAGAATGTCGCGGTGCTAGCTTTATGTTCTCGTGCGCATCAGCCTGACCGAGACGTCTGACTTTTTCACACCCTTGTCGTATAGCGTCCAGGTATGCGAGATGCTGTCCTTGCTGTCGACAGTGATAGTAAGTGCGTGCATATGCATCTCATTCGGCGAGACCAAATTGGGCTCCTTTTCCGAAAGAACGAATTTCATCGTGGTCTCGCCCGGGTTCGTCAGCTCCATGTGCGGCTGGTTCCCGAGTGAACAGTAATGGGTCATGGTCAGCTTTCCGCTGCGATCATGATAGACCGTGACCATTTCGTGGGGCTGTCCTTCGGCGAACCGTTCCAGGATGGCGTTCCCGGCCGACGTCAGTTCATAGGTGACTTTGAGGGTTTCCATACCATGTCCCATGTCCACTTTGCCCTCCCAGGCGCCGACCAGTCCCTTCATCCTTTTGAAGTCGGAGGTGTGGACGATCGGCTCGGGCATCTTCTGGTTGTCCGCGGAAATGGCTGCAAAAGGACCGAGGACGAGTCCTGAGACGACAAAGATCGTAAAGAGCAGCATTTTTTTCATATTTTTACCTCCCGAGACAAATAATTTGTTCCACTATTTCTGCCGGTCACTTTTATATAAAGTATACCACCAGGTTCAAAACAATATGCTGATATACCCTAATTTATCCGTCTGATCTCATAACCGTAAAAGGGAGCCTTCCGATCCCATATTTTATCTTGATTTAAAGAGTAGAAAAGTGGGATAATCTTAAATATCTTTGCAATATATTTTTATCCTCTTTTGGATGAACATATGATGAATGAAGAGAAAACAAAACGGCGAATCGCGATGCTCCTGTTCCTGGTAATACTTGTAGTGGCAGTCGGGAGCGTTTTGTATATCGCAACAGAAAGGGGGGCGCTTGACATGAAACAGGGTGCCTTTGCTTCCGATATTGTGTATTCAAAACCATTGATCGATACGCAGGTCCTGAAAAAGGTTGCAACGGCAACGTTTTCCATGGGCTGATTCTGGGGCCCTGACTCCCAGTTTGGGAGTCTTTCCGGTGTGGTCCGAACGCGCGTGGGATACGCGGGAGGGACCACGCAGAGTCCTACCTATCGCAATCTTGGTGATCACTCGGAGACAATCCAGATCGACTACGATCCCTCGAAGATCACCTACCAGGAGCTGCTCGATGCCTTCTGGACGGGCCATGACCCCACATACCGGAGTTGGTCCCGTCAGTACGCCTCCATCATCTTTGTGCACAATGACGAACAAAGACGGCTGGCCGAGGAAAGCCGCACCCATAAGGCGAAAGAACGGGGAAAAACGATTTACACGGAGATCATCCCCTATACCGGTTTTACACTGGCCGAGAACTATCATCAGAAGCACGCACTACAGCAGTTTCCAGGATTTCAGAAAGATTTACAACAGATCTATCCTGAACCTGGAGCCTTTGTGGCATCGACATCAGTGGCCCGCGTGAATGGCTACCTGGGAGGCGAGGGCTCCTATGAAGAGCTGCTTCGGGAAGCAGACGGACTTGGATTATCTTCTGCAAGAAGAGAGGAACTGATCAAGCTCGTGCAGAGGCAAAAGCAGAAACAGACCTGTCCGGTTCCTGAGAAAGGTATCGTCTCGCGTGTAGTGAAATAATCATGACAATCATTGAAGTCTCGACTGAAAAACAAATGCGTGACATCGAATCGCTCGCCAGGGAAATCTGGACAGAGCATTATATCCCTCTCATTGGCAAGAAGCAGGTTGATTACATGTTGACGAGGTATCAGTCCGAACAGGCCGTCAAAGAGCAGATCGCATCAGGTGCCCTCTATTTCATGATAGAGGAAGGCCACACATCCATAGGATACCTCGCCGTCCAGCCAAGGGAATCGGAACTGTTCCTGAGTAAAATTTATTTGAAATCGTCCCATCGCGCAAGGGGATATGGCAAAAAGGCAGTGCAGTTCGCGGAGACACTGGCGCGCGAACGGGGATTGCGAAAGATTGTGCTGACGGTAAATAAAAACAATACGGGCGCGATAAGCGCTTATGAAAAGATCGGCTTCAGAAACGTCGGATCGCTGGTCCAGAATATCGGCAGCAGTTTTGTCATGGATGACTACGCGATGGAGAAAACCATATAAAACATAAGCGATCGATATTTGGGCCATGAGCTCGATCAATTCGAAGAACAGATAGTCCTCATTCCATTGAATTCAAAGCCCACCGGTTTCCCTTCCTATCTTCAAAAATGAGTCAGGAAGCTTTTTTTGTTCTCTTGGTGCCAAGATATC
The DNA here is from genome assembly GCA_049793155.1 of Nitrospirota bacterium. Taxonomy (GTDB): domain Bacteria; phylum Nitrospirota; class UBA9217; order UBA9217; family UBA9217; genus JALNZF01. The sequence continues at coordinate 10,565 of JBARBN010000059.1, read as the reverse complement.
TTTCCTCGCCTTGACATTCTCCCCTCAAGCGTTATCATATTAGTGAGGGTTGGTACCCTGTGCGTGATGACTGAGTGCTCGGCGTCGAGGGCCGAGCCGGTGTCATACTCTTCCGGAGGATTATGGATATCAAGGAAACCTATGATGTCATCATTGTCGGAGGGGGGCCGGCAGGGCTCGTCGCAGGTCTCTATTGCCAGCGGGCCGCGCTGAAAACAGTCCTGTTTGAAAAGGGTTTGGTCGGCGGTCAGATCGCCATTTCAAAAGATGTGGAGAACTATCCCGGCGTGGAGGGCATTACAGGATTGGACCTTGCAGAGAAGTTGCTCCATCATGCCGAGGCCTTCGGCTTGCGCATTATTCAGGAAGAGGTCGCGGAAATAAACGCCGGTGCGGGTCTTCATTCTGTCCGACTTGCCAACGGCGATCTGCTTCATTCCGTTGCCTTGATCCTTGGGGCAGGCGGATCAGTGCGAAAGCTCGGAGTCCCTGGTGAAGCGGAATATCTTGGGAGCGGCGTTTCCTACTGTCCCACCTGCGACGGGTTCTTCTTTAAAGGCAGGATCGTCGTTGTCGTCGGAGGAGGGGACACCGCTGTCGAAGAGGCGCTGTTCCTCTCCAGGCTGGCCAGTAAAGTATACCTTGTTCACAGAGGCAAAACGCTGCGCGCAAGCAAGATATTACAAAACCGGCTTCTGAGCGAGTCCGGGATCGAAGTGATCTGGAACACGATCGTTACGGAGATAAAAGGGGACGGAAGAGCGGTTGAGGCAGTCTCCTTTGAAGATACGGTGACGGGAGAAAAGAGAATACTCCCAACGGATGGCGTCTTCATTCTTATCGGCTATGTTCCCAATAATCAACTGATCCCCCCTGAGGTCCGAACGAACGAACAGGGTTTCGTTATTACTGATGAGAGGTGCGAGTCGAGCGTTCCCGGTATTTTTGCTGTTGGGGATTTAAGGCAAAAGTTTGCCACCCAGATCGTTATCGCGGCAGCCGATGGAGCCATAGCCGCGCTTGCTGCGGCACATTACATCGAGGAGAAGAAGGCCGAGGTGCCGATTTTCTGATTTGGCTCAACGGAAGTTATCTGTAGCGCGACAAAGTATGGATGAAAGATAATGTCGTGCTTCGGGAAACCATTCTCAACTAACGATGCCGGTCTGATCCGCGGTCCCGACCGTCGCCAGGCATATCTTGCGCCCCAGGCAACTTCTTGATATATGCCCTGACCTTTCCACCCTTCAGCGAATAGTTGATCATCAGAACATCGGGGGTGCCGAACTCTGGTACCGTATAAAGAGGTCTGAATTCATATCCGATCGTCCCGCCGTTGCCATCCGGTATTCTGGCAACCTGTGTTTGCCAGATTCTGTGGCTGCTGCACCGTACGAATGCGTCAGCCTCCATAACCGCCTGCCGAGCAGGAACGCCCTTCTTCACTTTGAACGATGTGTCTATATCGTATATTTCCAAGGGATACCTGCTGTTCTCATCAACGAGAATGGCGACATTGTCGATCTGGTCGGGATAGTGACATCCGTAGAGCAATAGAGTGTAGGTCCCTGAGATGAGCGTTTGATCGGCTGATGTGGTGTTCAGTTGCACTCCGGTCATGCAGGACGCCAACATGCCGGTTATCAGCAACAATAACGCTGCTCCGATGGTGTTTTTCAACCGCTTCATGAGTCTGTACCCCCTAGTTCACGCAGAGTAGGCTGACCGTTGGCATGATACGGATGTGCTCCGTAACAGACACAAGAACGACGCGATCAATCCGACGTTTTTACCGGCATCGCTCCGCCGGTGCTGAACTGTTCGATAACTGCCAGATTGGCCACACCATTCACCGACAATTCATCTATATATCGCTGCCGGATGGATCCTTCCAACGCCTGCCGGTCGCTGTCGTTCATTGCGTTGAGGCGATCCATTCCGCCTGCAACCTGCGCCGCGTCCCGGACTGATAGGCGGGAGATCAGTTCATCCCAGAAGAGGTGGTCTCCGAACTCACCGATCAGAACATGAGCAAGGGCGCTTTTCTCAAAATCATCGGTCGGAATATATTTATTCGTGCTCTCGTTATAACGGATCAGCTGATCAAGGCCTTCGCCATGCGCGAGAGCATAGAGCTTCTGAATGAGAGCGCGATGCCGCGCTGTGCGCTTGTCCTCTTCTTTCCGATGTCCGAAAATGACCACATCAGCGATGTGCAGGATATCCAGCAGATCACGGTACTCTTTCGCGGAAATCTCGACTTTCATAACCTCACTCCTTCTCATGCTCGGGATATATTTCCTGAGGCAATTATGCGCTCGAAAACCTATTGCAAAGATAACTTCTCAGATGCTGGGATTTAAAGCCTCAATCCCGGGCTCCAGATATGATGAAGAGCTGGAACGTTCATCAATGCTCTTTTATGGGGCCTTCCCCGTCTTTTCTTGCGGTGCCGCCAAGCCCTGCTTCAACCTCGTCGCCCATTTAACGAGCCCTTCCAGAAGCTGTTTGACGTGATCGCGCGTCACCGGGTCGATCACCTTTCCGTCCTTGATCCTGTCTTGTGCAAAAGGGACCATCACTTCCGGGCGGTTCAGGGGGTGCATGTTCAGGAAGACGCTGCTTTGCCTGAGATGGTACTGGGCGCGGGCTGTACCGATCATGCCCATGGAAGCGCCCATGAAGGCGACCGGCTTATCGTCAAAAGAATTGTCACCGTGAGGCCGGGATGCCCAGTCGATCGCGTTCTTGAGCACACCGGGAATCGAGTAATTGTATTCCGGCGTGACGATCAAAAGTGCGTCAGCCGCCCTGATCTTTGCTTTGAACTCAACGACCCTTGCCGGGGGCTGTGAATCCAGGTCCTGATTATATGGTGGAATGCCTTCGAGATCGAAAATCTCGAGTTCAACATTCTGGGGAAGCAGTTCCAATGCAGCCCTGAGCAGTGATCTGTTGTAGGATCCTTTTCTCAGACTGCCTGCAAAACCCAAAATGCGGAATTTTTCGGGCATGATAATAACCTCCTTTGATTCCCTTTAATATTATAGCGCCAAAAAAGTAAAAGCGTTGCATCAGCGCCGGAAGAGATAAAAGACTTCCGCCCGTTCCTTGCCAAGGATAAGACATGGTGATAAAATCTTTACAGGATAAATGCCGGGGAGGTGAAGCAGACTGAATGAAGCCCTGCTGGTCATACAGACGGCGGAGCTTGAACTTTAGCGGCCGATCGTCCATAAAGATATGCGGTTATGCGGGACGGATCCCGCGGATCAACGGCATATGACCTTAGTGGAAAAGGAACAATATTATTCCGGAAAAAGGAGGTTTCGTATGTTTATTAAAGATTATGAATGGTACGTCAGGCACCTGGCGGAGCATCTCAACATGAAAGAATCCGACCTTGTGGTTGTGGAGAGCGTGGCAGGCTGGTGCAGGGAGCATGGAATCAAGGAAAAGGACGAACAGAAACCTGTGAAGCTCGTGTCTGCAAATGGACCCGGAAGACGCATTCTGGTCGCCAGCATGATTCCGGACCAGGTCATCGAAGAGAGGGTCAATGCAGCGCGTATACGGGGTCAGCTCATGAGCGTCGGGGATGACTGGACTGAGAGACTGAATTCACCCACGAGAAAGATCGCTTATCTTTTTTTGAAGGAATACGCATCTGCCATGCCAGAACTTTCATACGACGATCTTGCGGCTGACGAATGGATCTTTAAACAGATGGAGCGCATTGGCGTCTTCCAGCCATAGATCTTATTGAATGCGGGCCACTGAATGGCCCGGGAGGCGCGAGGTCATTTTGCCGAGCCCCAGCGGCAGGGTTATGAACTTCTTAGCTGCGGATTGAAAACTTCATGCAATGGTTTTCGTCGCGACCGTGACAATTCCTCAACTTCCTCACCGCTGCAGGAAGTCTGTCATAGAATATTCTTTGCAATAGGTAATTCCCCTCGCACACTTTGCCGGCGGAGCTTGCGCGGGGACTTTCGCGTTGGGCGCTTCCTGCTGAAAGAAGACTAATATGGTATAATATAATCAATCGAGAGGACCAGGAGGGTCGTCGGAAAGCTGGGTTTGTGAAACGATTCTCTCTGTCGGATGGTCTGCTAAAGTGAGGTGAATGGATATGAGACAATTAAAATGCAAAGATTTGGGCCGCGATTGCGATAAGGTGCTGATGGCACGCACGGAAGACCGGCTTGTGGACACGGCAGCGATGCATTTACGCGACGAGCATGGCGTCTTGACGATCACGCCGGATATTGTGTCGAAGATGAGGAACAATATGGTCAACCGTACCGCTTTTGACTCGGCGAATGTTGTCGACCTCATCTTTGAGAAATACAACTGCAGCGGTGAACCGGAGTGCACATGGAGGTATATAGAGGAAGCCGAGATGATATTGAAGGGTGGTACACGGGCGCGAAGGCATGAGCTCCGGGCAGCCTGAATCGCCGTCTCATGCGTTGGTGCTGAAGAGTTGAGTTGAACGCCGCTCCACCGGCACTGTGATCAAGGGGGGGGACGGTGTTGCTTCTCTTGATTAGATGCAGGTGGAATGGCGTTGCACTATCAATTGAACAGACGAGATTGAAGGAGGCACTGTATGCAAAAAATAATTGAACATAATGTTGCACTTCCAGCACAGGCGGAAAGGCTGTTCGACATGTACCTTGATCCGATTATCCACGGTGCGATCGTCGGAGGAGTCGTAACGATTAGCCCCACGGTGGGTTCGGAATTCCGGGCCTTTGACGGGAGGATCTTAGGCAAAACCATTGCCATTGTCCCTAAGAAATATATCGTTCAGCTCTGGCGCGGTAATCATTGGAACCCGGAAGACCCGGATTCAATCCTTGTGCTCAGATTTCTGCCGGAGGGCAAGAACGGGAAGATTGAGCTGACGCATATCAATGTGCCTGAAAGCGATTTTGACAATGTGAACAAGGGCTGGGTGGACTACTACTGGAAGCCCTGGAGAGCGTATCTGGACAAGGAACTGAAATCAGAAAAACGCGCAGCCTGATGCGTTGACCGGTCCAAATTTGATCGCGTGGAATATTGCCGGATCTGCGTCACTGACCAGCTCAGTGGCCCGGTCAAGGTATTCGGAGGTTTGCAGAATCCAGGTTCAGAAGTGAATCATTTCCGGTATTGGAAGCCTCTCGTGTATGAGGAATGCTTTATACTTTAAGAGCAATAGTCGGTTTCTTACATCTCTCTCAAACCATAAAACAGTAATAATCAAACAGGAGCAGGATCGCGTCTTGACTTTAATGAGGAGTTGATTTATCCTTATTATAGAAAGAAGGAATGCGTCGAATTTTAGAATCATGCTTGTTCGGCGTGAACATGTTTTATTTTGGGAGGTGAACAGTATGACCACCACAAGAATGATTACCATGCATGGTAAATCGCTGACGCTCTTGGGGAGGGAATTGGCTCTCGGCATGGTTGCCTCTGATTTTACAGTACTGGACCAGGAGGTGAACGAGGTACGACTTTCACAGTTTAACAACAAGATCAAATTGATCAGCGTCACACCATCACTGGACACGACAGTATGCGATCTTCAATTACGGCGGTTAAATACCGAGGCTTCGCAGTTGCCCACGGACGTGGTCGTCCTGAACATCAGCATGGACCTGCCCTTTGCAATAGCGCGCTTCTGCACGGCAGCTGGGATTGAAAGTGTAAAGACTCTATCCGACCATCGTGAAGCTTCCTTCGGCAATGCATTCGGGGTGCTGATCAAGGAACTTAGACTACTGGCCAGGTCTATTTTTATTTTGGACCGAGACAACAGGGTACGTTATATCGAGATCGTCCCGGAACTTTCGAATCATCCCGATTACGAAAAGGCCCTGCAGGCTCTCAGGACCGTAACGGAAATAACTCGGGCCGCATGATGGACAAGAAGAGTGGATGAATTTTATTATTAGTGCATGGGGGTTCTAACACCCGGGGGAACACTCCTTTCGGGAAGTCGAAAAAGTTGGCGTATAACAGAGAGGAGAGGGCAGATAGAGGTGGTTGCTATGGGAAATCCAAGGAAAACAGGCATTTCGAGTATAACGGGGAAGGTGCTGTATATAAGACATGCAAACGAATCGGAACGGATCGATATTGCTGAAATTCTGAAGAAGCAGGCGGGGCGGTCGCTCGATGTATCAGAGGGAGACGCAGTAGTTGCATCGCAGGAGGATAGACTGTTGGGGTTCGCGCTGCTTTCAAAGGATACCAGGCATCGAGCCGGGTGTCTCCGTCTCTATGAGAGCAGGAGACACCGGGGCATTGGTCGGGAGGTGTTGCGCCATTTATTCGAGTATTCTGCGGTCAAGTATGTTGCCGCAGACCGAGCCGCGGCCCGGCATCTTCTCGAAATGGGATTTAAGCGACGGAGGAAGGATGCGGGTATCACGCACAACGCCAACGGGGGAAACAGGAAAGCATCTTCTTTTATTTTTGCGCGGGCATCGAACTGACAAGGAGGTAGATTATGGGAAGCGTACTGGATATAAAAAACACGACGGTTAAGTCGTTCTGCGATGATGTCTATACCGAACTGGCGGGTATGAGGATGAAGATCATCATGATGAGCGATGACCTTTCGATGGCCTACGGGGATGATTCACCACCGCTTACTATGTTCAAACGACACCTGGAGGAACTTGGCGACCAGATAGAGTGGAGGCTCCAAATTCTTTCACATGTCTGTCCCTATGATTGGAAAGGATCGAAGGAAAAAGTCGAGAGCACGGTGTCTGTGCGCCAGCCGGAGACGGTCGAGGGCCCTGATTTTTCAGGCGGGGTACCTTGGCGGCTGATCCGCGCATCAACTGCGGCGGGAGTAGATTTAGTTTCGCAATCACGGTATGGCTCTTTTTTGAACTCTTTCGGTCAGTGAATGACCCACTCGCTACGCTTGACAAGCTCCGGATGAGGTCCGTCCGTCAACTGGACGATATAGCACCCTTTCGAGGCGTAACGCTGTCCGGCGCCGAAGCTCAGGCGCGGGTAGATTGCCGGGGTCGTTGAGGTATCAGGCGAGGACTCGATCAGTTCCAGAAAATAATCCCGATATATATAGTTTCTCATCATGGCAAAGGGGCCGGTTAATGTAGAGAAAAGAGAGTACATCTTATATGCGATCTCCGGGTTGGTAACCGGTATGTCATTTTTCTTCAGGGACGCATCGATCGATAATTTGTATCTCTGGGACTCCTGGGGCAGCGTGTACGGATAAGTGATATAGACAAGGGGTCTCACCGTCTCCGGCATTGAGTACAAATGCTTTCCCAGAAGAGCGGACGAGACGAAGACCATAGCGGGTCTATTTTGCACCTTGGCAAGACTTTCAAAAGCAGTGAAATCCGTGGCATTCAGCCACAACAGAACAACAACATGTTTTCGTTTGGAGGCCAGCTTCTTCCAAAAAGTCTCCGTTATCTGATCAGACCGGTCCAATGCAACGTTTTCAGGAGCCGTGCCGCCGAGACTCAACCAAGTCTCCTGAAAAGATTTGGAGAGGACGAGACCAGCCTGGTCATTGCGAAAGACCTGTATAACGGACATGTCTTTTGGTAAATCATCTTTGCTGTGGAGATATTTCGCCGTTGTTTCCCCCTCCTGATAAAAACCTTTCGAGAGGTACAGGGTGTACCAGTCTGTGTCTGAGATAACGGGAAAATTCGTGACAGGAAAGACAGCCGGGATCTCGTGGTCTTCACAAAACCGGTGGATCGGTGCCCACTCACCCGTGGTTATGCCGCCGAGAAGAGCAAAGGCGGGCTCCTTCTGGTAATATTCTTCAAGCTGTTGTCGCCATGTTTCGGCAGGTCCTTTGAGCTCCCATACGGCAAGTGACAATTTCTTTAAGCCTGTCGATGTCCCTTCCTGGAGATAGGCATCTCTCCTCGTCATACGTTCCATCGTTCTCGAAATGCGCCAGTGGTCGATGAAGGTGCGCAGTGGGCCCAACATCGCCTCACGATCCTCTTTGGTCACCTCTTCGGTAATGACCGTGGCAAAGCGCAGGTTCGTGTCGGTCACGCCGGGCTGCAGACCTGATGATAAATTTTTGAGATAGGTGACCAGTATCTCCGTATCGCGGTCGCTCAATAGATAAATCGGCATCACATCATATATCTGTCTGCCGGTTGGGTCTTCACCGGTCCGTATTACTCTGGCGAGGGATTCGTCCGTATAGGCGGGGCGGTAGATATCTTCGCTCTTAAGTCCGCCTGTCCGGTTCTTCAAAGGTATTCCTTTGAACTTTGACAGGGGCGCATACAGCCGTGTTCCGTCGATCGGCGGTGTTCTGACACGGCCCTCGGAAGCACCGAACCCACTTCGATAGTGGCAGCTCGAACAGGCGAACATCGTCCCGTCCACCGGAACATCGCCCTTAACGATAGCCTGCATCGGATCGCCCGAAGGCAGGATCCCGTTCCGGTACATCCTCTCGCCAAGCCGTCGCATATCTTCCAGCGACAGCCCTTTCAGCCGGGGGCCGGGATCATCGGCGGCGACAGATAGCGGTATTACGACGAGACCGCAAGCGCAGACAACTGTTAAAAGAAGAGAACGAATCCAAGGGAGGTTTTTCATTTCGCATCGCTTTCTATCCGGTTTTCACTATAGCGGTATAATGTCGGGCTGTCAAGGGTCTGCACAAGACTTCAAACTCGAGATGAATTGCACTTCAGAAAAATTACTGGATAAAAAGCGGTATAATTGGTGTACTATATACGATGAATTTTGAAGAGGTGTTTCTGCTCCAGTAGCTACGGGGATAAAGGGGAGAACAGCCACGGCAGCTGTACCGGGGTTTTGTTCGAACAGCGAAGTGAAACTGAGCATTTTTTCTCGATTAATGATTGGCTATCTTGCTCTCCTAACGCTTGCGACGGGTGTGGGGATATATGCCATTGTTCAGCTCGACATGGTAAAGAAGGTCAGCCATTCCATCTTGCTTAATAACTACCTCATCGACGTCCAGAAGGACCTTTCCGATACACTCCTGTCAGAGATTCGGTACGATAAAAAGTTTGTCATCATGCGGGATCGTTCTTTATGGGAAAGTTTTCTCAAGTCAACGAGCTATTTTGAGCAGCAGCTTGGTGAGGCCGGCAGGTTTGACATATCCACAGACGCAAGGGATATTTTGGACAAGGTAAGGGGCCTCCACAATAATTATCGAACATTATGTGAGGCGGAGACCAGATACCTGAAAGAAGGTCGGCGCTATCCTCAAAGATGGTATAACGAGGCAAAGGAAAGGGCGGTGAAAGCCATCCTCGGAGAGTTGACCAGACTGAAATCATCGAACGAGGATAATATTGTTCGTAAAATAAAGAAATTAGGCGAGGTCGGATCGAAGGCACTCACCTTCGCGGTGCTCCTCACGGTGGTATCCCTCGCACTCGGTATAGTTCTTTCTGTTCTCATTACGAGGAGTATAACGCTGCCGCTCTCCAAAATGCGGGATAAGACGGATGAAATAGCCCGCGGCGTGTTCGAGGCGAATTTGAACCTTCCGTCTCCACCTGAAATCAACGCTCTGGCCCAGGCGTTCAACAGCATGAGCACGAAACTACAGGAATTAGACCGGATGAAATCCGATTTTTTCTCGCTCATGTCTCATGAACTGCGCACGCCTCTCACTTCCATCAAGGAGGGTACGAACCTGTTCCTGGAAGGGAAGGGAGGGGAAGTTACGGAAAAGCAGAAAAGACTTCTGACGATCGTAGCCGAGGAGAGCAATCGGCTCATTGAACTGGTCAATTCTTTGCTCGACCTGTCAAAGCTGGAAGCGGGGATCGCGACGTTTCATTTTATTAAGGCGGATCTGTCTCCTCTGATAGCCAGAGTTATCCGCGAAATCGAGCCTCTGGCGGAAGCAAAACGAATCCGGATCACGAAGGACTTTCAAGAATCGCCGTACGTAACCATGGATGTGGAAAGAGTGCTTCAAGTATTGCGAAACATCATAGGGAACGCCTTAAAATTCACACCGCAGGGCGGCGCCGTCGAGATATCTCTCCGGGCTGTGAACGGCGGCGCAGGCGTGTCGGTGACCGATACGGGACCCGGAATTCCGGAGGAGCAGACGGCTATTATTTTCGATAAGTTTCGCCAGGCAGTTCATGCGGGTTCCCGGAAGATTCAGGGCACCGGCCTGGGGCTGGCGATCGTCAAACACATTGTTCAAGCACATGGAGGACGTGTATGGGTAGAAAGCACTATCGGACATGGAAGCACATTCCGCTTTACTTTGCCGGTCTGATTTTGTTGGCAGTTTCTTCCTGCGCAGCGACCGGTTCGTTGGTTACGAGCAGTGCGTCATCCGACGCATTGGTTACCGGCGGCACATCGACCGATGCATTGGTTGCCAACCGGGAGAGCGTTTTTTATTCGCACCGTGTGCAGCTCCTTATGAAGCAGGGGGATTTCGATGGCGCTTTAGAAGAAAGCCAGGCCACACTTGCCCTCTCTCCGAAGAGCCCCCCCGGCGATGATGCCCTTTTTTATATGGGGCTCGTTTATGTGCATTATGG
>JBARBN010000058.1:0-52098 GCA_049793155.1 Nitrospirota bacterium | reverse complement strand
CGTGCTATCCACGAGGTCCGTCATCCTGTCCGTTTTTTCGAGCAGCGGCTTCTGCTCTGGCGCAAGTCTCTTTTTGGTCCACGCCAGGTCCAGCTTCAGTTTGGAGAGGACTTGGCCCAGCTCGTCGTGGATCTCGCGGGCGATGTTACCGCGCTCCTCTTCGCGCGCGGACTGGATATGGGCCGAGAGGCTCCTCAGCTCCTCGCGAGAGCGGCGCAATTCCATCTCCGCCCGCTTGAGCTCGGTGACGTCCCGCGCGATGGTCTTGGTCCGGACCAACTCTCCGGCCCCGTCCACCTCGATGAACACGTTCAGGCTTGCCAGAAAGGTCGTGCCGTCCTTCCTGGCGAACTCCCGTTCAAGGCCGTACAAGGCCCGATGCTCGGTCAGGGTGGCAAATTCCCGATCATAGGTCTTGCGGGACTCCTCTGTCAGGAAGTCGGTGATGGGCCTGCCGATGATATCTTCTTTCCGGTAGCCGAGCATCTTAGCCTCGGTTTCGTTGCAGTCAATGATGATCCCCTTCTTATTGATGGAATGATACATGTCCGGAGCGTGGTCATAGAGGTCGCGGTATTTCTTCTCGGAGTCCTTGAGTGCCGCTTCGTACCGCTTCCGCAGGGATATATTGACGAGCAAAACGATGATAATGAGGCTTAGAACAATTATGACCGCCGTGGCTGCGAGGATAATGTTCCTGTACCGCGAATAGAACGTGTCCGGCGTACGGATGATGATGCTTTCCGCGGGAAGGACGGACTGCTTGATACCGAACCGCTCCAGTTCCCGGTAATCGAACATGGACTGGTTCGGGCTCTTCATGATCACCGGGATTGCTGAGACGTCCTCTCCGCGGAGAATACGCAAGGCCATTCCGGCGGCGGATTTCCCCTGCTGAAAGCCGCTCGTCAACATGCCCCCCACAATGCCGCCGCCAAGATAAAAATCCCAGAAACTGTATATGGGGACCTTCGACGCCTGACGAATAAGCCCGAGGCTTTCTTCATATGCAAAGAAGTTTCCCGTCTTGTCCCTGTTCACGACGGTCAAGAGGACAATGCTGTCGGAAGGCAACACTTCGACTTTTTTTTGAAGTTCCTTTATGTCAAGGTCTTCTATAAAAACGAATTTCACCTGATCAGTGAAATACGGCATGACGTCGAGCACTTCTTGCTTCATGGCGATGCCCGTGGTGGTCTGATCACCGACTACCACGATTTGTGAGGTCTTCGGGTGCAGCTTCAGGGCGATTTCTATGGTGCTTTTTACATCGGTGTCTTCCACCACTCCGGTGAAACGAACGAAGCCCGCAAGCATTGAATTTTTGTAATTGTTAATTCCGCAGAAAACGACGGGGAGAGAGCGAAATAGTTTTTGGCTATAATGTTTGCGAACAAAATCAAAGGCATCGTTGTCTGTGACAATCACGACGTCAAAGTGTTCCGTCCGGTACTTTTCAGTGAAGGTTTCATACATTTTTTGAAAGTATCGGTCATCATAGTATCGCTTGGTGTCCATATACTCATAATAAAGCTCGATACCCTTGCCTTCAGTTTCGCTCTTCAGGACGGACTCGATACCACTCACTATGGAATCAGTCCAGCTCAGACCCTTGTGATAGGAGTTGAGAACCAAGACGTGCTTTTTTTGGGGCATCTGAGCGTATCCGTTACCCGGAGCGGAGAAACTGAGAACCAACGCTATTGTGAGCGCTGCGACTTTTCCCCTTTTTCCCTTTGCCATGTCTTTCTATCCCTGCCTCCAGCGGTATTGTAACCAAATTTTGAATTAATGGATACATATAAATCGCGTGATTAAAATGATAAGGCTATAATAGTTTGTCTGGATTAATCCCGATAAGGGAAGCAGACTATTGCAGGGCATTATGAAAAGCGAAATTGTGAAAATTCAGCGGCTTGGCTTATTTGTTCATGGTGGGTGATACCCGGTTTAAACCAGTGGTCCTTGCCCGTATGGTCAAATAATTATGCAGCCTCACGGTAATAACATTTGAGTAATCCGCACAGCTTCTTGTGACATTTGACACCAATGTCAACGATATCTAATAAGAATGCTAACGGATACGGGTTGATAATTGAAGTTGTTGCTAAGAATGAAAACTCGTTTGATACAGGAAGAAGCCTTTCTTTCAACGACTATATCATAATATGAAGAGTACAAACAGAACTTTTTCATGGTAAAAATGTTGAAAATATCTCTTCTTTCAATAGGCCCGAATGCCTGATATAATCCGCTAATGAAATCACTTCACACCATCCTGTTTGCTCTAATCCTTTTTATTCTCCCGTACCAGGTACACGCTAAAGATATCCATTTTATCAATGCCGATGCACAGGTTTATTTCAGTCCTCATGGTGGATGTACTGATGCTATCGTCAAAGAACTCGATAAATCAAAGTCAGAAATATTGGTTCAGGCTTACTCGTTTACTTCAAAGGAGATAGCCAAAGCTCTGATAGACGCGCATAAGAGAGGAATCCAAACGCAGATCATTCTCGACAAGTCCAACAGGTCAGGAAAATATTCAGCAGGGGACTTTACTGCACACATGGGAATTCCGACATATATTGATTCTCGCCATGCAATAGCCCATAATAAGATCATCATTATAGATCGGGCAACGGTTATAACAGGATCATTCAACTTTACTAATGCTGCTGCAAATAATAATGCGGAGAACCTGCTGATAATCCGCTCAAAGGAACTGGCCAAGGAATATATCGACAACTGGAATGAGCATAAGAAACATTCAGAGGTTTATGAAGGGAAATAAATGCCGCCGAAGAAAGAAATGAATAATGAGTCAGACACCTTCACAGAAACCGCTGATGCATTCTCTGCTATGCTTATTCAATTTATTAAGGTGAGGGAAGGTTATCCGCACAATCATGAGTATGAGTGGAGCCCAAGAGATATTCTTTATGTCCAGGCTGCATTGGACGAGATGACAGCGGATCAACGAAATGCATTTAGAGAGAGCATTAAGGAATATCAGATATTAAAAGTTATCCGTGTCCCGAATCAAGGTTCGGCATAATTCATCAAGACAATACTAGGATTTATTTGTAAATGAAAAAAGCCAAAAAAGGGTTTGAGATCAGTCATTGGAAGGTTAACGGCACCGATGCGTTTGCAGCTGTTACGCCAGGATGGACAGATGACGAACTTGATATAGGGCCGAACAATGACAATTTATATGATGACCAAAATAATCCGGACGATCAGATACAAGAACTGACCAGTAAGAATATTCATAAAGGGAAGTGAAAATCTCTTGTTACTGGATAATAATAGAGGTTGAACCCCACCATGGAAAATACCTATCCCACAACCGTTAAGGACGCAGTAGCAAGGTTGTTATCCGAAATGAATACCAAAAATATGATGATTATCCGAAGTGCACGCAAAGAGAATTTAATTGATGTATATTTCGCAATGGGAATGGAAATACGTAATAGTTGTGGGTTATGGGCAGGCAATACAGCACTGCTGAAGGACACAAATGCAATTGATCCCGATGGTGCCTCAATGGTAATTATCGAAGCACTGTGGAAAGAATTACGGGGAATCCATATAACGTCAAGCAATCGAAACTGATACTTCTATTCAGGCGGGAATTATGGGAAATAAACTCGATCCGAAAGAGACCGTATCCTTTGAAGAAGTACTAATGGGCAATGTCTATACCCAGGAAGCCATTATCAATGTCCTGGAGCGGAAGGGATTACTCTCTAGGGGTGAGGTCTTGCAGGAAATCATCGACCTGAAAAAGAAGCAGGCTAAGGGTAAGTAGCTACTGTCACGAAAGGATAATCCCATGAAAATAATTGCATTGAATGGAAGTCCAAGAAAGAAATGGAACACAGCAACCCTACTGCAAAAGGCTCTTGAAGGTGCTGTCTCACAGGGAGCTGAAACTGAATTGATTCATCTCTATGATATCAATTATAAAGGATGCATCAGTTGTTTTGCCTGTAAGACCCTCGGTGGGAAAAGCTATGGCAAGTGTGCCGTTCAGGATGGTCTTGCTCCTATCTTCAGCAGGATTGAACAGGCTGATGCCATTTTGATGGGGTCCCCTATTTATTGGGGTGATATCTCAGGGGAGATGAAATCATTTTTAGAGCGTCTGCTGTTTCAGTACACGACTTATACTAATCCTCCATGTTCACTATTTACCAGAAAAATAAAGACAGGATTCATCTATACGATGAATGTTGCCGAGGACGTCATGAATGAGTGGAAGTATGAAGTCAATTTCAATCGCTATTCTGGAGCACTTCAGAGAATCTTTGGGGAGTCTGAATATATATGCAGTTTTGACACATTGCAGTTTGATGACTATTCCAAGGTTCTTAATACCCGTTTTGATCCCGTGAAGAAGAAGCAGCGGCATGATGAAGTATTCCCTATGGACTGCCAAAAGGCATTTGATATGGGTGAAAGGTTGGTTGCGGGGAAGTAATTCGGGTTGTTTGAAAATTGATATGCTCACTTCACGGTCACGATGGCGGGAAAGTAGTCAGGTCTGTGCTGTTAGGAGGACAAAATGGCTGACAGTATAATTGTGGATAATGATGATTGGTCAATTTCAATGTCCCTTGAGGACGAGTGCGTCTACATTAAGACCAATGATTACCATGCTGACCCTCTAAAAATCACGAAATCCAAGTTAATTGAATTGGCACGATTGTTTGCATCAACTCCCATACAAGCTATCTCTAAACCTTCCGACACACAGAATATCTCAACTGGCAGTGGTTGGACGATCGGCATTTCAAAGAAGAATAAGCTATTGTATTGCGAGTCTATGGACGGGATCGCTGAACCACTTGCTTTTTCACGACATGATCTATACAGATACGGTAAAATGATGAATAAAAGAGCAAAGATTAGTAAGTAATAAAACTGTCTGTAACCTTTATAATTTATGATATGATTTCAGTCAAGATCTTCTTCCTGAAGTTGATGAAATTTTCATTTTAGAAATATATAAAGTAACAAACTGTATATGTTGGCGCCTAGATCGGTTCTACCCTTAATAATGATTAAACTAAGACGAGGGTTCGGATGAAACGAAGATCGGTTGAGGATCGAAGAAAAGTCAATGATCCAAATTATAGAGGGCCAGATAGGAGAAGTGGAAAAGACAGAAGGTCTGGCAAAGATCGACGAAAATCGAGTTTCTACGGCATTTGAAAGTTGATACGAATGGTTCCACGCTGATTGTATAAAACCTCCTGAACATTGCAGCAGTTATACCTTTCCGAAATTGCTTAGTACAAGCGGTAGTTGAGATCTACCCATAAAAAAGGACGGCCTGTTAATGCCGTCCAAGCGCTATATCTTCATGATCACGGATCGCGACAACTATTTTCTCTTTTCGCCGGCCTCTATCCCTTTTTTTGTTTGCTCAATCGCCTTATGTACGAGTTCAAGTGCTTTTACGCGATGGCCGCCCTTATTGTGTTCAGCTATTTCCAACTCCACCTTTGCTTTTTGCAAAGCCTCAAGCGCGGCCATCATATGCGGCTGATTGATCGCGGCCCAACTGCCTCCTCCAGCACCAATAATAAGTCCGATAACTAAAGCAATTACGATTCTCTTTGTCATATTCCCTCCTCTATTTTGAGAAATTATGTAAACATTATATCATAAAATAATCTGCGTTTGATTGGGAACAATGAGTAAAGAAGGTTCGTTCTCTCGAATCACCAAATTTCACCCTGTTGACAAACAGTTAGGTAAAGCATAGACTTCTTCCTGAAGATTGTATTTATAAGAGAGTCGTCATCATTATAAGTTTCATTCAGAAACTGTTATGTTCTATATATCAAAACGGCTTGATTGGGTTGCAGGATCTGACGTATGCACATTTCTGACGCCATGGCTTAACCTTTTCAGTCAAATTACCAGGAGGTCATAATGATGAAAATGTTCGTTATTGTATACTCGTCGTCTTGTGATGACTCTGTGATGGAGGCAATTACGAGGGGCGGCATAAAAGCATATACGAAATGGGGGAGGGTTCTTGGAAAAGGGACGGAAACAAGACCGAAGTTGACGTTCAGTCAGGGAGATAATGACGTTCTGTCGATTGTGGTTGACGACAAGGATGCTAAGAAGCTCAAGGAAATCGTGGTGAATTTAAGGAAAGAGAATCCTATCGCGGGTATAAGATGCTTCATAATGCCGGTGGAAGAAATGATATGATCATAGGCAAGATCTTCTTCCTGGAGATGTTGAAGTTTCCATTACTTGCAACACATAAATTAACGACTTGTAGTTGTTATTACCCATTTATTACTCAGACAAAAGCATTGACGTCGATTCGTTTCAAGCAGATATTGATTTTTACATAATGGGGGCGGATTCCTTGCCAAACTGCTAAACCAACGTGGAAAGGAGAATAACGAGTTATGAAAAAGGCAAATGTACTGTTTCTAATATTATTATTAGTATTTTGCGTAAGTACATCATTTGCAGCCGTGGGTGGCGGGGATTTGACATTCAAGCCCCTAAACGCAAAGCCAGTGTTTTTCAGCCATAATAAACATGTGGAATCAAAACATCGAAAGTGCAGCGCCTGTCACAATCATATTTTCGAGATGGTAACGGGCTCCTCTAAAGTGGACATGAGCAAGATCAACAAGGGTCAATTCTGCGGTATCTGCCATAACGGTGAACGATCCTTTGATGTGAAAGACAAAACAAACTGCGAAAAATGTCACAAATAGATACTCACGGCTTAGGCCCGTGGGATTCTTTAGGTATGATTGCTCAGAATGAGCATTCTGGGAACTGCCCGAATCATTTCTGACGTAGTACAAGCAGAATTTGTTACTGGTTCAATATAGTGAGCAATCCACAGTAGTAGGTGTTCCTCATAAAACCAAGATCTGATCGCGTCGAAGAATCTCGTTTGAAACATGCAGTGCATGGTCCTTCCTGTACTTAACTATTTCTGAATTCGCCAGAAGGCGTAAAGTATATCTTATATTTTATTGCATTATACTATCGTAGTTCGACCACATGCAGAACGAATATCTGTTCTGGCTTGTCGGCCATTTGAAACTGGTCGCTTTCCTAAGGGTTTGCGCAGACTTTAGCCTAGCGTACCGTGCGAATAGACAATTGTCCTGGGAATGAGTATTATGGTAACATCATAATATATATGCTAGGAACGGACCATGGAGCATGCATGAGCACTGAACAGATAAAGGATAAATTCCCAAACTCCGGTGATTTTCTTCAAACGGTCTTCGAAATCAGCCTGCAGCCGATGTATGTCTATGACCTTGAGACCATGAAGTTCCTATCAGTCAACAATGCTGCCGTGGAGCAGTATGGATATACGCGCGAAGAATTTCTTTCCATGAACATTAAGGAGATCAGGCCTCTCGAGGAAGTGTCTCGCTTAGTCAATATGATCTCGCAACTCGGCCTCGGGGTACAGCACTTAGGATTCTGGACACACCGCAGGAAAGACGGTTCTCTCATGGATGTGGAGATTTCGTCCCACGGTATCAACTTCGAAGGACGAAAGGCGCGCCTCGTGATCGCTCAGGATGTCACCGAGCGTAAACGCGCTATCGACGCTCTTCGCAAGTCCGAGGAGAAGTACCGCGATCTATTTGAGCATGCCAACGATGCGATCTTCATCGTCAGCGTTGACCTCCGCTATCTTGACGTGAACAAGAAGGCAGTTGAGATCTTAGGATACTCAAAGGAAGAACTGCTGAGCATGAAGATCACCGACCTTATTCCTCCCGAACAGATCCCGCGGTCAGTTGCCGAGTACGAAAAACTGAAGGTCCACGGTTCCTACAAGATCTTCGTTGGCAAGGTCAGGACCAAAGACGGCCGCTGGCTCGATGTGGAAGTCAGCTCATCGGCGATCATTGAGAATGGAACGATCATTGGCTCGCGTGACATCATGAGAGACATCACGGATCGTAAGAAAATGGAGGGGGAAAAGGAGAAAATTTTCAATGAGCTTAAACAGGCCCATGACAAGGTCAACCAATTAAGCGGGATTCTGCCTATCTGTTCCTACTGCAAAAAAATAAGGGATGACAAAGGATACTGGAAGCAGATAGAACTGTATGTAAGAGACCATTCAGAGGCGGAGTTCAGCCACGGTATGTGCCCGGAGTGCGCGAAGAAGGTATATAAGGAGTTTGAGGAATTTAAGAAGAGTACGAAATAGTACGTCTGACGAGCGATTTGGCGGTTTTGCTGTTGACTCTTCGGATGTATATGTATCAACCGGAACTTGTCAGGGTTTCAATCCATCGAACTCTGCGTAGTAGCAGGTGAATCTGTCAGAATGCGATCTTGCTCCGCATGCCATAATTCCAGGTGTACTTCGTGATTTTGATCTTTTGTCTTTCTCTGATGCTTATTGCCATATTCCTGTTCGTCAATAAGATTAGCTTTAACATTTCTTCAAGTTTTTCCCACCTGTTTACTTACATCAAGTAACCCACACATCTTCAATGTCATCACAAGCCAGCGCGTCTCTTTCGCTTTAACCATCACAAACTCGTAATAGAATTCAGAAACATTCAATTGGCTTCGTGCTTCAGCTTCGCTCCGGTGCCAAGCCGCTTGTCCGGTCGGCATTGGCCCTGCAAGTAGCGGCACGGCATTGTCCTTCTCTCTATCCCCCGCATGCACATCGAAGACATGATACGTCCACAAAGGACGTGTAGATAAGCCAGAATGCGCCTGTTTTGACAAAACGTACGTCCGTTTTGGTACGTGGACAAAGTAGTTGAATTGTATTACTGTCTCCAACGAAACCGAAAAAAGGGATCACTGTACTCAGGGCAGTGCCCTATAGTAAAATGTGTTTGATATTATATTTTTTTTAAAAGAGCGTGCAGTTTACTGATTGCACTAAACTAAATACACAACATAAAGGCCATGAAAACGATTTTAGACCAAGAAGACGTTGAGTTGATAGCCCAGCGCGTAGCAGACATAATCAAGCCCCTCTTGTCCGCGAAGGATGAAGAAGGAGAACCATTCTTTGACGTTTCGGCACTCGCGGAATACCTGCACCTTGATGAGTCCTGGGTATACCAACAGGTTCACCTGCGGAAGATCCCCTTCTACAAGCTCGGGAAATACGTCCGGTTCAGAAAATCTGAAATAGAGCAATGGTCAAAATCACTCAAACTCTCTCGTTAGAAAAGTTTGGAAGTGGAAAACTTTATGACGGTTATTTGAAGTCAGCAAGTAGCTTACCTGAGTTCAACGGGTTCCCCTTGACAATGCAGTATTACCAATGGTATACTTGCTCTCCAGGAGGGTTACTTGAAAGCTGCCGAACTTCTCGCATGGAGAACAGAGAGGGCATTGACCCGGAAGACACTCGCGGATGCCCTGGGAACGACTATCACGACGATTTACCGCTGGGAGACGGCAGCGCGGGAAATCCCTCCGTTCCTCCACTTGGCCCTGAAGTGGCTGGAAAAGGAAGGAGGTGGACCGAAAGCAAAGGGCACGAAAAGAAAACCAAAAAGGAAAGGAGGGTAAGCGATGAAGGGTTCCATTCAAAAAAGATGGAAGACCTACTATGTCGTTTTCCGCGTGATCGATCCTGACACCGGGAAACGGTCTCAGAAATGGATTCCTGCAGGGCCATCCAAACATGAAGCCGAAAGAAAATACATCGAGCTCATGGGAGAAGTACACGACGGCAATTACAAAGACCTGAAGAAATCGACATTCAAGGAATTTGCAGAGACGTGGCTTAGAGATTACGCAAAGATGAAATGCAAGCCTTCTACTTATAGGGGATACGAGAACACTATCAATAAACAATTGATACCCCGCTTCGGGTCTTTCAAGTTGTCTGATGTAACAACGGGCAGGCTTCAAACATTCATAGCAGAACGAAGCACAAGCGTGAAGCGCAAAACCGTCAAGAGCGAAACCGGTAATAGCGAAACCGTGGAGACCAAGACCTTGAAGCCTAAGACCGTCATCAATGATATTGTTCCTATAAGGCTCATGTTCAAGCACGCGGTACGCTGGGGCTATCTTAAAAAGGACCCTGCAGAATACATTGAGCGGCCTAAAATTGAACGGGAAGAGGTTGATATTCTCACTCCTGAAGAGGTCAACTTGCTGTTGAAGCACATGAGTCCTCAATACCGGACTCTCATACTCACGGCTGTTTTGACAGGCTTGCGCAGGGGTGAACTTTTAGGGTTGCAATGGGGTGACATTGACGGCAGACACAACCAGATTCATGTCCGGCGGGCATTCTGCAACGTGTCTAAAGAGCTTACTACGCCGAAAACAAGGAGGTCAAAGAGAAAAGTTGATATGTCCCCCACTCTTGTTAAAGAGTTGAAGGCCCTCCTTATGGCAAGCGGCACGCGGGATGCGACAGCCCTTATTTTCACCGAAGCGGACGGTAGCCTCATTGACCCGGATAATTTCTATCACCGGGAGTTTGTGCCGGCCTTGCAGCGGGCGAAACTCCGGAGGGTGGGCGTGCACTCCCTGCGGCATACAAACGTATCGCTTCGGATCGAGCCGGGTCAGAGCATCCTGTATATCTCACGCCAGATCGGCCACTCATCTGCAAAGACGACGCTCGACATTTACGGACATTTGTTCAAGGAGGTGAATACAGAACAAGCTGAGAAGCTTGACGCGATACTTGGATTTGTGGAACAACCCGGCAACTCGTCAGATGCTTGTGGAAGGTTGTGGAAGGTTTCCGCTAAAATCAAAGAAAAAGGGATTGCAGATGAACTGCAACCCCTTGAATTGATTGGTAGCGGGGGCCGGATTTGAACCGACGACCTTCGGGTTATGAGCCCGACGAGCTACCGGACTGCTCCACCCCGCGATGAAGAATGCATATTAAAGGAGAGCAGCACTATTGTCAAGATAATTTATAGTATCTTCGTGGATTAGGGACAGAACTGAGAGCGCCATGCCATCCCTTCAGATCTAACGTTTCGGCCTCGCAACAGAGTGAAAAGTATGGATGAGAACGCCGGCGACCAATATTTCGTTGAAAAAAACAGTTTTTTGAGTTATAATATAAATTATGCTGTATTCTCGTAAGAACAAGGATATTCTCACTGCTTTGTTATCAACCAGATCGGGGATAGCGTTGAAATCGACCTTCTTCCCGATGGCAATCGCGCTTCTTTTCTCTCTTTTCCTCCCTTTCTCAAGCCTGGCCGATATCTATCAGTATACTGACGCAAACGGAGTGGTCCATTTCAGCAACGTCGATGTCGGCAGGGGCAAAAAATACAAACGATTAAAAGAACGACATGGAACGACCCCGCATCGTTCAGTCGCTCCTGCCCGGCCACCGCTCTCGTCATCAAACGTCCCAAGCGCCTACGTCGATATCATCAATACCGCCTGCGGTCGCCACGGCGTCGATCCTGCGCTCGTGCATGCGCTCGTGAAAGTGGAATCAGATTTCAACCCCTATGCGCTGTCGCGAAAAGGCGCCATGGGCCTGATGCAGCTCATGCCGCAAACCGCTGTCGTGATGAACGTTGGGAACTCATTCAACCCCAATGAGAACATCGACGGCGGAGTGAAATACCTCCGGTATCTGATAGACCGCTATGAAGGAAACCTGTCCCTCGCGCTCGCGGCATATAACTCAGGCGAGACTGCGGTAAAGAAATGGGGAACCATCCCGCCCTACCCGGAAACGCAGAATTACGTTCAAAGAATCATGAGGATCTATAACGGCAATGAGCTGGCGTTCAGGCCGCACTGCACCATTTACATGGGCTACGGCGAGGATGGCGCGCTCATGCTGACCGACGATCCTTCAAAGCAAAAAAATCTCAAGCGCAGGACCCCGAAGAACCTGTAGGTCTTCCTCTTTAAATACCAGCCGCAACTTGCATAAATCTCTGAGAGTGCCTTCTCACAATAAGCGCTCCCATCCCCACTCCCTGAAAACAGCCCCCGCACTGGACACAGTTTATGCACCAATTTTAGTTATGATAAATTCAGTCTAGATCAACGGCTCTTCTTTGTGTTTACTGTCCCAATTTATTTTTTATCCATTCCTATGTCTTGCATACGCTCCTTAGAATGACTTGTCATAATGCTTCGGCCTCAACTAACAACATGGCGTCGGCGTGCATCATCTGCTGCAGGGCTGGTAGCTCAATCTCGCTTCCCTGTGACATTGATCACATCAATAAGCATGTGTTCCATGATATGGTACGGAACTTTTTTACTATCACTGCATGAGTGCGCTTATTCGCAGACTTATACGGCATATCAAACTGTAATTAGGGTTTGACTAATGCTAATCCGGGAGTTACTTTGTTTTAAGAATTTAACTGTCCGGCCTTTTTTTTATAAATGTCAATCCTGTTCGTCATGCATCACTCCTTTTTTCAGCAATAGTTAAACGACCGTTCCGGGTTTAGAAATGGGAACGGACATTGAATACGCCAGAAGGCATGCCCCTGTGCAGCGATTGTCATTCTGATCGGCCCTGAACGAACCTTGCCGCACCGGGGAGATTGTCACGCCCAGCACAAAATCGACGGAAGGATCAACCCGGCATCATGCTTCCCATGCCACGCCGTCAGAATAATGAGAGGTGCATACTATGCCACAAATGATAAAACCTTTGATCCTGGCAGTTCTCGTATCAGGTGCGCTCCTGGCTCTTGCCGCCTGCAGCAGCCCGAATAATGGCCCGTCCGGCTTCAATACCGACACCGGCAAGCATGCCCCACAGTGGAACAATGATCACCGGACCGCATTCCTCAGCAACCCGGCCATCTGCACCGATTGCCATGGAGCAGACCTCAAGGGGGGCGTTTCCAACGTCAGCTGCTTCTCGGCAAGTATCTCCGGCATGGCATGTCACGCAAACGGCCCCAATGGCCATTCAGCCAGTTGGAGTAGCCCGGACGCCCACGGCGCAATCGCAAAGGGCGCACCAGGCACCACATTCGGATTTAGTCTCTGCCAGATCTGTCATGGAAATGATTTCGTCGGCGGTTTTGCCCAGAGATCATGCCTGAACACGACAGGCTGCCACGGCGCGAATGTCAATGCCCCGCACTCGCCGAAACCATGGAGAGGCGCTACCCGGACCCATACGAACACCGATCCGGGAAATGCCCCCGTTTGCGCCACTTGCCATACGAACGGCGCGAACTCTTCAGTACAGCCTTCGCCATCTGCACCGGCGGGAACAGCCCCCGGTTGCTTCAATAATACGCTCTGTCATGCAACACCCGCCTCAACTTCAGGACACCCGGCAGGGTGGGCGCTTCCAGCTGCGCACGGTACGACTGCAAAGGCAGCGCCGGGCGCCACATCAGGGTTCAGCCTTTGTCAGAGCTGTCACGGGAGTGGCTTCACCGGAGGAATTGCGCTGCAAACCTGCCTGAACACGGCTGGCTGCCACGGCGCGGGCGTCAACTCGCCGCATTCACCGAAACCATGGAGAGGCGGCACCTATACTCACACGACAACGGACCAGGGAAATGCC
The DNA here is from genome assembly GCA_049793155.1 of Nitrospirota bacterium. GTDB lineage: Bacteria > Nitrospirota > UBA9217 > UBA9217 > UBA9217 > JALNZF01. The sequence continues at coordinate 38,561 of JBARBN010000058.1, read as the reverse complement.
CCCGTCTGCGCCACATGCCATACGAATGGCGCTAACTCTTCAGTGCAGCCCTCACCCCCGGCTCCGGCGGGAACAGCCCCTGGATGCTTCAATAACACGCTCTGCCACGCGACGCCGGCCACCGCCGCCTGCGGCACCTGTCATGGAATTCCGCCGAATGGAACTTCCCTGCCCAATGCGGCGGGAAGTCATGCAGTTCATTTTTCGCTGGGTTCTTACATCGCCTGCGCCTCGTGCCATTTCGGAGCAGGATCGGGCACGGTAAAACATCAGGACGGCACTGTAGACGTGGCCTTTGATGCTGCTTACAATGCAAAATCCGGCGCAGCATCGTTTAATAGCACCGCAGCAACGTGCTCGAACGTGAGCTGCCATGGCGGCCAGACAACGCCCGGATGGCTGTCCGGCGCCGTCATCAATGTTAATACTCAGTGTACCTCATGCCACACCCCGGGGACGACGCAGTATAACAGCAACAACTCGGGCCATCACTCAACGCACGCCAGTCAGGGAATAGCTTGTTACACATGCCATGACACTACCCTGCTTGCGGTGAATCATTTCACGAGCCTGAACACAACGGCAATGGAAGGTCCGGCATCCGCGACCTTGCGTTCGCAGATACAGTATAATGGAACATCATGCAATCCGTCGGCCGGCGGTCTTACAGGCTGCCACAGTTCTCATACCTGGTAGCGACAACCTCTTTAAAAAACAAGGCGCCTTGATAACAAGGCGCCTTGTTTTTTCTCTACGTTGGTGATGGTGAATATAAAGGGGGGACTCACATCTCGCCGGTCAGTTTATTTCACTTCCTTCTTCATCGTCGAGATGCCAAGCGGCCCATATAACGGACAGACCCCCGATATGCTCGTGAGCAGCATAATAACGGCCAGGACGCTCAGGATAACAGCTGCCGTGCCGCTGATGGAGCCGGAAAAATAAAGAATCGCGACAACGACCGCAAAGATCGCCCTGACAACCCGGTCAACAGTGCCCATATTTTTTTTCATGATATTCACCCCCTTCCTTTTTTCCATACAGAGCCTCTCGTGTTCCTTCGGACAGTTCTATTATAGCATCAATCGCCCGGCACCGAGGGACCAATAAACAGACCGAAAGGCTGGACAGCCCGGAGGATATCGGCTATACTTCTTCGTGGGAGATCATGTGGAAATACTCAATCCTTTTTTATTAAGTATCATCCCCCTATTGGTCGCACTGGATGCGCCGGGCACGCTTCCGATCTTTATCGCTATGACAGAGGGGATGGACAAGAACGAACGAGAACGGATCGTGCGCCAGTCCATCCTCACGGCCCTGCTGGTCACCATCGGCTTTACGTTTCTTGGAAGGGCCGTGTTCCATGCGCTTGCCATCACGGTGGAAGACTTCATGATCGCCGGAGGCATCGTTCTGCTCATTATTGCGGTCATCGATATTGTTCGCGCGGGTGAAAAGAAATATCCGGCCAGCTCAACCTTCGGCGTCGTGCCCTTTGGCACGCCGCTCATTGCAGGCCCGGCCACGCTCACTACGGCCCTTGTGCTCGTCGGCAGCTACGGCTACACGCCCGTCATACTGTCACTCATCGTGAACATTCTGCTGGCCTGGATAATCTTTTCCCAGGCGGACCGGATCATCAGGCTCATCGGCATCAACGGCTCGCGGGCCTTCGCCAAGGTCGCGGCCCTGCTTCTGGCGGCAATTGCCGTAAAGATGATCAGGAGCGGGATAGTCAAGATCATCGAGGGATAACCTACAGTATGTTCCCCGCCCGCTCGGTCGGGGATTTCCCTCCTTGGATCGGAGGATCAAAGAAGGGTGTAACGTTATGGTGGAAATGAACCTGAACAAACAATCGGCCCGTGTCCGTAACCGTCGTGTTCATATGGCGAACGAACGGACGTTCCTCGCCTGGATTCGGACGAGCATCGCGATCATGGCCTTCGGATTCGTAGTGGAGAAGTTTTCACTCTTTGTGAAACAGATGGCATATTACCTGGGGAAAGAGGCTGCTGCTCCGCCGCCTCAGGGTTATTCTGCTATGATCGGGATCGTCCTGGTGGGACTTGGCGTGGTGATGGGCTTGCTGGCGTTCATCAGGTATAAAAAGGTTGAGCGTCAGATCGACGACGACACGTACAGGCCATCGGCGATCTTGAGCGTGATGCTTTTCCTGTCAGTGCTCGCCATCGGCGTGTTTCTGGTGATGTATCTCGTCCACAGCATGTAGACGCTATCCTGCTTGCCTGACATACCCTTCCACCATCATATCCCGTCCGATAAAGCGCGATGTTACATCATGGAGCATGACAGCCTTTGCAAGTTTCGCTGGAGACTTGCCCCCGAGGGAGCAGAGTGAATCCTTGCCCGTCATAAGCGTCGGCGCGATGAACATGACGACCTTGTCGACAATACCCGACTTCAGCGCCGATGCGTTCACCTCGGCTCCGCCTTCAATGAGCACGGACGTGATGCCGAAGCTGCCGAGCATTTTCACAAGGTATTTCAGATCCACATGCCCTCTCCTGCCCCTGGCCAAAAGTATCTCCGCCCCAGCGTCCAGAAGTGTGACGAGCTTGTCTTTCGGCACGGAATCGAGCGTGGCAATATACGTTTTTGCCGACGACCTCTGAGTAACCACCTTTGCGTCCAATGGAATTCTGAGCCTGGAGTCGACAACAACGCGGATAGGATCGCGGCCTCCGGGGATCCGCGTCGTAAGCGATGGATTATCTTTCAAGACCGTGTTGATGCCTACGAGAATGGCATCGTTGCTATTGCGCAGTCTGCGCCCCTCTATTCTCGCCTTCTCTCCGGTGATCCATTTCGACTCACCTGAAGCCGTGGCGATCTTTCCATCGAGGGTCTGGGCGATCTTGAGCGTAACGAACGGTGTTCCGGTCGTGATATATTTGATGTACGCTTCGTTCAGCTTTTTTGCCTCTGTTTCCATTACGCCGGTTGTGACCTCGATGCCTGCTTTCCGCAGGGTCTTGATGCCGTTGCCAGAAACACGCGGATTCGGATCTATCATGGATACCACGACCCGCTTGACCTTGCTCTGCAGAACGAGCGGTGTGCACGGCAGCGTGCGTTTGTTCGTGTGCGAGCATGGTTCGAGGGTCACATAGAGCGTTGCGCCCCGCGCTTTCATCCCCGCCTTTTTGAGCGCGATCGCCTCGGCATGCGGCTCGCCCGCCCTGTGATGGTAGCCGCTGGCGATGACCTTGCCGCCCTTCACTACCACGGCGCCGACCATCGGATTCGGGCTCGTACGGCCCTGGGCCTTTTCGGCCAGCCTGAGCGCCCTGCGCATATATTTTTCGTCAAGATATTGTTGGTTCATAGTTTTTGCTCCGCACCTTTATCTTCTCTCCGGCGGGGCGTCGTGTTGGCCTATTTGCATTGAGCGCATTATTATACTCGCGGATAGTGCAGATCGAAGAGCGGTAGTTCGCCGGCTGTTTTACACATCATAGCCAACATTTTAAAAGCCGATGGGCAAGGTTAGGCATCTTGCTCAACCTGCCGACTAACCAGTCGCCTGCTTCTTGGCGGACCGTGTAGAGCGCTTGGTTATTCGAGTAGTCGGAACAAACTTGATCTCCAAGCGACAACCCACAGCGCGCGCATATTTCTTGAGTGTTGTCAAAGACGGAGCATGTTTACCCGCAGCTTCCAAGCGTGATACCGCGCTTTTTGACGTTCCCATCAACTCTGCAACAGCTTCCTGTGTGAGGCCGAACTTGGAACGAGCTGATAACATCTCACGGGTAAGTCGGTACTCTTCTTCCAGATCCTCGTACGCTTTCCGGAATTCCTTCCGTTTCGAAGCTTTTTTGAGAAAAGCCTCATGGTCATGGGGAACGGGCTTATATTTTATCTCAGCCATTTCGAACCTCCTTCATTCTATTCCTCGCAAGCCGCATTTCCTTTTCCGGTGTCTCCTGAGTTTTCTTTACAAACGCATGAAGTATCACAATCCGTTGACCGGCGACATAACAGTAGAAAGCGCGACCGATGCCTTCACGACCACGCGGCCTCAACTCAAAGAGACCGTCACCCATCGCACGAGAATGCGGCATCCGCAGATTCGGTCCGAACTCCATCAAGAGTTCCACAAGCCGCGCATAATCCGCCAATATATCATCCGGCCAGCTTTCCATGTCGCGCTTTACGCGGGCGTGGAAATACTCGATGGTATATTTCATGTTCGACATGTTATCAAATTTGAGAACCGATGTCAAGGCGAACCTGTGAGAGGGTCATTGAAAATACGTCTGGGGATTTCCCTTAGCATCAACCGCATGTTGTTTTCATCCTCTGAGCAAGATCAATCAATACCCTAAACACAAAGGGCGGCCTTTCGGCCGCCCTTCAATACTTCAGATCATCATGAATGCTTACTTGGTCCCCGAACCGCCCACGCCCTTCTCCTTGAGTTTGGCGTGCGCCGCGGCAATCCGCGCGATCGGCACGCGATAGGGTGAACAGCTCACGTAATTGAGCCCCGTTTTAAAGCAGAACTCCACGCTCGCCGGATCACCGCCGTGCTCGCCGCAGATGCCAACCTTGAGGCCGGGCCGGGTTTTGCGGCCTTTCATAACCCCCATCGTTACGAGCTGTCCTACACCTTGCTGGTCCAGGGTCTGGAAGGGGTCCTTCTCGAGAATGCCGTTCTCGGTGTAGTAGCCGATGAACTTGCCCGCATCGTCGCGGCTAAAGCCATACGTGGTCTGCGTCAGATCGTTCGTGCCGAAGGAGAAGAACTCGGCCTCTTTTGCGATCTCATCGGCAATGAGCGATGCGCGCGGGAGCTCGATCATGGTCCCGATCATATACTCGATCTTTACACCCTTCTTCTTCATCACTTCTTCCGCCGTGGCCTTGATCAGTTCTTTCTGGTTCTGGAACTCTTTCATGATGCCTACGAGCGGCACCATGATCTCAGGCACGATCTTCTTGCCCTTTTTCGCCAGCTCGCAGGCTGCTTCAATAATGGCCCTGGTCTGCATGCGGGTTATCTCGGGATATACAATCCCGAGCCGGCAGCCGCGATGGCCGAGCATGGGGTTGAACTCGTGCAGGTCTTCGACCCTTCGGAGAAGTTTTTCCTTCTTTGCGATAGTCGCCTTGGGCGCCTTCTTTGCCTGCATCACGGCTATCTCGACCATGAGCTCTTCACGCTTGGGCAGAAATTCGTGAAGCGGCGGGTCCAGGAGACGGATCGTAACCGGAAAACCTGCCATGGCCTCGAAGAGTCCCTTGAAATCGGAACGCTGCATGGGGAGAAGTTTTGCCAGCGCCTTTTCGCGAGCCTCCGTGTCGTTGGCGAGGATCATCTGCTGCACGAACGGCAGCCGGTCGGCTGCAAAGAACATGTGCTCGGTGCGGCAAAGCCCGATTCCCTCCGCGCCGAACTGGCGCGCCATCTTTGCGTCCCGCGGAATATCCGCGTTCGCGCGCACACCCATGGTGCGTACCTCATCAACCCAGGTCATGAGCGTGCCGAAGTCGCCGCTTACTGTGGGTTCCACGGTCGGGACCTTGCCGAGGATGACTCGGCCGGTGCCGCCGTCGATGGTGATGTCGTCCCCCAGTTTTACGGTCACACCGTTGACCGTGAACTTCTCGGCCTTCAGATCGACCTTGATGGTTTCGCAACCCGCAACACACGGCTTACCCATGCCGCGGGCGACCACTGCCGCGTGGGATGTCATCCCGCCACGTGCAGTGAGGATACCCTTGGCCGCGTCCATCCCGTGGATATCGTCGGGCGTGGTCTCGGGCCTGACGAGGATAACAGGATTTTTCTTAGCCTGTTTCACCGCTTCGTCCGCGGTGAACACGACCTTGCCCGACGCGGCGCCCGGGGACGCGGGGAGGCCCTTGGCGATCACCTGGATCTTCGCCTTGGGATCGATGATGGGATGAAGAAGCTGGTCCAGCGACGCAGGCTCAACGCGGAGCACCGCCTCTTCCCGTGAGATAAGCTTCTCGCCGACCATGTCCACGGCGATCTTGACCGCCGCGTGGGCCGTGCGTTTGCCTGTACGGGTCTGGAGCATGTAAAGCGTTCCGTCCTGCACCGTGAATTCGAAATCCTGGATATCGCGGTAATGCTGCTCCAGCTTATTAGTGATATCGCGCAGCTGGCGATATACCTGGGGCATTTCTTTCTTAAGGTCTGCAATGGGATGCGGCGTCCTGGTGCCGGCTACCACGTCCTCACCCTGGGCGTTCGTCAAATATTCTCCGTAGAACTCCTTCTCTCCCGTCGACGGATTCCTTGTGAAGCCCACGCCCGTGGCCGAGGTGTCTCCCATATTGCCGAAGACCATGGCCTGAACGTTCACAGCCGTCCCCAGGTTGCCGGGGATATCGTTCAGTCTGCGGTAGGTGATCGCGCGGGGGTTGTTCCAGGATCCGAAGACCGCGTCCCGCGCCATCAGGAGCTGTTCCCAGGGGTCCTGCGGGAATTCGCGCTTCATGACCTGCTTCACCTTGGACTTGAACTTGTCCACGAGCCCCTTCAGATCCTCTGCCGTAAGATCGATATCAAGATGGACTTTCCTCTTTTTCTTCGCTTCATGGATGATCTGCTCGAACACGTCCTTCTCGATGCCCATCACCACATTACCGAACATCTGGACAAAGCGGCGGTACGCGTCCCAGGCAAAGCGTTCGTTTCCGGACATGCGGATGAGTCCCTGGATCGTCTTGTCGTTCAAGCCAAGGTTCAGGACCGTGTCCATCATGCCGGGCATGGAGAACTTGGAACCGGACCGTACGGACACGAGCAGCGGCCTGTCCACGGCGCCGAAGGTGAAACCGCCGACGGCGTCCTCCATCATTTTCATGTACTCGCGCATCTCCGCATCGAGACCATCCGGAACGCGATTCCCGATCTCATAGAACAGGTTGCAGACCTCGGTAGTGATCGTGAACCCCGGCGGGACCGGCACACCCGCATTCGTCATCTCAGCGAGGCCCGCGCCCTTGCCTCCGAGCAGGTCCTTCATCGTCCCTGTTCCGTCAGCCTTTCCTTTTCCGAAAAAATAAATATACTTTTTCCCTGTAGCCATAGAACAATCCTCCCTGGATATGAGTCATCTAAATTCAGAAGCCTGAAGTCAGAAGTCAGAATTCAGGAGAACTCGTGTTCTTCTCCCCTTCTGGCTCCTGACTGCTGGCTTCTGACTCCTACATTTTTTCTTCGCTGCCCAGCACCAATCTTGAGAAATCCGCGATCCCGGCGAAAAGCCCTGTCACGCCGGCGAGAAGCGCCAGGCGGTTCTCCTTCACCTCGGCGTCCTTGTCCATGACCATGACCGTATCGAAAAAGGCATCAACCGGCTTCCTGAGCGACGCGATATCCGCGAGCGCTCCCCGGAAATCGAGCTTCGCCGTCTTCTCCTTCACCCGGTCCTTGATCTCCGTGAACGCCTCGTGGAGGGCCTTCTCGGCGTCCAGTTTCATAAGGCTCTCCTTGACCGTGCCTGCAAAATCCTTCGGCAGTATATTGCCTGCCCGCTTGAGCGCCGTGACCAAGGGTTGATAATCCTCCGACAGCCTGAGGCCGTCAAGAGCCCGCACCTTTTCGCGGGCGATAAGCGGATCGTCGAAACCGACCGATAATGCTGCATCTACGACATCGGAACGTATTCCCTCTGAGGCAAGGATGCCTGCTAGCCTTTGACGGAAGAAATCGAGCGTGTCGGACCCGATGCGTGTCCTGTCCGCCTTCGCAAGATCGTATGCATTGCATGCTTCCCCAATAAGATCGGCGAGCGAAAGACGCAGGCCGCGCTCAAGCAGCATGTTCAGGATCGCAACGGACTGCCTTCGAAGGCCATAGGGATCTTCGGAACCACTCGGTATGAGGCCAACTGAGAAACAGCCCGTTATCGTGTCTATCCGGTCTGCGATCCCCACACAGATGCCTTCAACCGCGCTGGGCAGTTTGTCTCCCGAAAAACGAGGCAAATAATGTTCGAGGATCGCATCAGCCACCCTCGGGTCTTCTCCCGAAATGAGAGCATATTGTCTGCCCATGACACCCTGGAGTTTGGGGAACTCCCCCACTACGCCGGTCAGCAAATCGGCCTTGCACAGCCCCGCGGCCCGCTCGACCACCCGGACATCCGATTTGAAAAGACCTGAAAGGTAAGTTGAAAGGATCTTTATGCGTATGGTCTTATCAAAGGTCGTCCCGAGCTTTTCCTGATAGGTGACCTTCTTGAGGCCTTCAATGAATGAGCTGAGCGGCCGTTTCACATCGTGGTCGAAAAAATAGGCCGCGTCCGATAGCCGCGCCGCAAGCACGCGCTCGTTCCCGGCACGAATGGTGTTCATGTCCTCGGCCCGCGTGTTGCTGATCGTGATAAAGCTCGGAAGCAGATTGCCATCAGCATTTATTATGCTGAAATACCGCTGGTGCTCGCGCATGGCCGTGATGAGGACCTCTTTCGGCACTCGAAGGTAATCCTTGTCGAACGTACCCATGACCGCGACCGGAAACTCCACGAGGTTGGCCACCTCGTCCACCAGACCCGGGTCATCGAGCACCTCACCGCCCTGCGATTTTGCAATGCCCTGTATCTGGGTTATGATCCGCTGTTTCCGCACTTCGGGATCGATCACGACAAAGTTCGGCTCCGTCTGAGCAGCATAGGACTTGAAATCCTTGACCAGGAACGCGCCGGGACTCATGAAGCGGTGGCCGCGTGAAAGGCCGCCGCTCCTGATGCCGCCCAGCTCGAAGTCCACTACGGACCCGCCCCAGAGGGCAAGCAGCCAGTGAATGGGCCGGGCGAACCGTATGTCCTTGTCCATCCAGCGCATGGTCTTCGGGAACGGAATGGAAAGGATGAACCCCGGCAGCGCCTGTTTCAGCCACTCCGCCGTGTCGCCGCCCTTTTCATCAATGCGCGCCACCACGTACTCGCCTTTGTCCGTGGTCTTGATCGCGAGCGCGGTCACCGGGATTCCGTTTTTTCCAGCGAACACGGTTGCCGCTTTTGTAGGGTTCCCTTCCGCGTCAAACGCGACTTTTCTCGGAGGACCGGTCACTTCCTTCGAAATATCCGCCTGGCGCTCATCCATCTCGGGGACATACAGGACAAGCCGCCGCGGAGAACCGTACACCTTCACGTCACCACGCGATACAACGCGGCCCGAGGCAAGAAGCGCCGTGAACAGCTCCTTCATCTTCTCAAGCGCCGGACTGATGAACCGCGACGGGACCTCTTCGGTGCCGATCTCTAATAAGAATTCTTTGGACAACGAATACTCCTTTAAAACTTTTTCTCCGCAGAGGCGCAGAGCCCGCAGAGAAAAACATGAACCGAAATATTTATCGATTTATCTCTCTCTGCGTCCTCTGCGCCTCCGCGAGAGACCGGTTGGGCTTTTCCCTGACCCCTGACCCCGATCCCCGATGACCCCTGGACCCTGATTCTATCTTTTCAACATCGGATACCCTTTCGCTTCGCGGTCCGCCAGGTATGCATGAGCGCACAGGCGCGCCAGCTTCCGCACGCGTCCGATGTAGCCTGTACGCTCGGTTACGCTGATCGCTCCGGCAGCATCCAGCAGGTTGAAGGTGTGAGAGCATTTGAGACAGTAATCATAGGCCGGGAACACGACCCCTGCTTTGATAAGCTTCTCGCTTTCCCGTTCAAACGACTCGAACTGTCGGAAGAGCATCTCCCGGTCCGAGAGTTCGAAGTTATATTTTGAGAACTGAACTTCCGTGTCATGGTGGATATCGCCGTACTTCACGCCCTTGGTCCACACAAGGTCATATACGTTGTTGACGCCCTGAAGATACATGGCAAGCCGTTCCACACCATAGGTAAGCTCGGCAGAAACAGGCTTAAGATCGATGCCGCCGACCTGCTGAAAATAGGTAAACTGGGTTACCTCCATGCCATCAAGCCAGACTTCCCACCCAAGGCCCCAGGCCCCGAGAGTGGGCGATTCCCAATCGTCCTCGACAAAACGGATATCGTGTTTCAGAGGATTAATACCCAGTTGAACCAGGCTCTCAAGATAGAGATCCTGGACATTTTCAGGATGGGGCTTCAGTATTACTTGGAACTGGTAGTAGTGCTGCAAGCGATTGGGATTCTCGCCGTAGCGTCCGTCCGTGGGCCTTCGTGAGGGCTGGACATAAGCCGCTTTCCAGGGCTCGGGGCCCAGCACGCGAAGAAAGGTTGCGGGATGAAATGTCCCAGCGCCGACCTCCGTGTCATACGGTTGATGGATTACACAGCCCTTCGAGGCCCAATAGTTCTGTAACGTAAGAATAAGATCCTGAAATGTCAATGATTGCCTCAGCCCGGATTTACAAAGAAAGTTAGGAAAATAGAGTGTTATTATACAAAAAACCTTTATGTTGTCAAGAAAATACCGGGTTACTGAAAGTATCATGCGGCCCTTTTTGGGCGCCCGCAAAGGAAGATGATAGGTAGCAGATTACCATGCGGAAGAACAGATTTGAGAATGTGCCAATAGTAGTCGCAAACATTGCCAACAGCTGGCCCTGGTGGAGAGACGTCCCGAGGCCTGCTATATGAAATACTTGCCGCTCATGAAAGTTGATTATTAATCAGGTTGCAGCTGGAGAAATGCAGGAAATTAAGAAGACTGACTTATACAGTGCAACTATTGATTCATTGATCGTTTTCATCTTGCTAAGGGATGCTCTCAAATTTAAGATAATGGGAATTTAAGAAAACAAGACTTGCCCCGCCAAGGCCCCATAAAGATATGACATTGATTATTATTGCTTTTTATTAATAACCCTTTTCTTATGATCGTCAGATGTAACCTTTCCCGACTATTTTTTTGGTCCATTGTTCACTTCTTTATGGGTCGACATTCAGAAAAAACCTAAATTTCAATATAATATGCAACAGCAAATACTGTAAGATTTATCAACAAGGAATCAACAGGGGAATATATTTTAACTTAATATTAGACATTACTCGAAGGGATTCTCTTAGTACATCATAACCGGCATTATGGCTTTAACATGTTGACATAATTAGTCAAATGTAGAGAAGACTCCAATCAGCCTGCTAAGATTTTCCGGTCTCGGATGTTCTGGCAGTATTATTGCTACTTTAATAGTATAGCGTCGATCAATTTAAATATGATCTCTATGCCAGGTACACATTTTCCGTTATCCGTGACGCCAGGATAACCAGAATGAAAGGAGAAGCCCATGAAGACCTTGATACGGATCGTGATGGCGATCGCTCTGCTTACAGCGGGTTTTGCGGCCGGCTTCCCGGCCGGTAAAAGTATAGGCTTTACATCGGGGAGTGAGTGGGCCCTCGTGCAGGCCAACATCCTTGCGCGTGAGGCGGGGGTGTTCATGCCCGTTTCTTTGAGTGAGGGACAGTTCAGAATAGTGATCAAACAACCGAGACATCTATATAAACGGGCGTGGGCGCTTGCTGACAGGAACGAAGAAGAGATGCGCTGGGTAAATAGCGGCGAGAGATCCTTGAGTGAGACCGTTCTATTTGCGAGAAATGTGTCTATAACAAAGTAACAGATTCAGCTTTTCCCGAAAAACGTTATTTTGAAAATCCGCTATTTCGGTGGCGTAAGGGCCATTGTTGCTATCAGCATGGCCAAAAGACCTTTTAAGTTTATCAAGCCATTGACACTTTTTCGGCATTCCTAGTCAGAAGACCGCTTTCCGGAATTGCTGCCCGTGAAGTATGCGCGCTCAGAAAATACGCCGATCAGATTCCCCATCATCCACCCGGTCATCGCGCCGCAAGCGACGAAGATAATTCCTGAAACGAAAACACCCAGCAGCAAGCTGCCGGCAGAATATTTCAATGCCTCTTATAGCGTCCTATCAGCTCACTTTGAGCCACGATATGTCTTTTTATTGCCTGTTCAAGCAAAGCCTTGGTGGCGTTCGGGCCGAGGTTCAGCGAGATATCGAGCGCATACAGCTTGAAAAAATAGCGGTGAGTGCCACTCGGCGGGCAAGGCCCTCCGTAACCGCGCTTCCGAAAATCACTCATCCCTTCCTGCGCACCGGCCGGCAGAGAATCCTCTTTGATCTCCTTCGCGGATGGCTCGATGTTCCATACAACCCAGTGTACCCAAGTGCCTGCCGGGGCGTCGGGATCATCGACGATCAGCGCAAGCGATTTTGCTTCCGGAGGAACGTTCTCTATAATGAGGGGTGGACTGACATCCAACCCGTCGCAGGTATACTTTGCGGGAATTGATCCGTTCTGCGTGAATGCGCTGCTGGAGATCTGGATCGCGTTCATGACGAATGCCTCCGCGTAAATAATGTGAACAGTGATGAATGGAATGAGGAGATAACAAGCCGTGAAAACACAGCCCCTTTCACCGCGGACCTCTAGTCTGCCGATAGCGTAAATGTATTATAGCACAAAGCGGAATTATTATAGTGCGCCCTGCATCCAGCTCTATCGGTTATTTTCCTGACCTAATCCTAAATGCCAGGAACGGGGAGAAAAATGTGGTGATCAGTACCAGGAGCCAGAGTCTCCCGCGAAACAGGTCGTAATCCTCGAACAGCACATCCAGGGGATGGCCCATGACCACGATGAAAAAGGTGAACTCGAACAACAAAGTCAGGACCAGCCAGAATCCTCCAACGATATAAAGTCCTGGCACTGTATCGACACCCAATTTCTTGACAAACAGCAAGGTCAGGCCGAAGATCAACAAAGAAAGCGTGAGGGAGCTTATCGCGCGTCCCATCGTATCGCCCAGCGCCGGTGTGAGCAGCAGGTCGCGGAGCGCGCCATTCAAGACCGCGAGCGGGATGAAGAGCAGCCAGATGAGGAAACCTCGGATAAGAAAATGCATGGTCATACCTCGGCAGGGGGGAGGGTTCCCGGCTGATAATAATAGGTCTTGTTGTAATGATATCTAATCATTGCCGGGAATGCAAGCGATAGAGAGGACACTTAAGGTGTTCAAGATGGGACCGGGCAGCATGGGGCACGCTTGTTCCTTAAAACAGCTTTCTACAGACAATGCCTGCTTTCTCAAACTCAGCCCTCAACTCCTCCCCCTTTTGCACGAAGAAACTATCCTCCATTGACCCTTTTATCCCGTGTCTTTTATAGATCCAATCCGCGTAATGATAATTCAACCGATCGATAAGTACCCGGTCTACATTGCCCTTCAGGACATCGACGAGCCCCTCGGCGCCCGGAAGCATCGGCGCAACCATGACAAAGGTCTTTATCCCTGCCGAGTGCAGGATCGCCAATGCCTCGACCCGTTTTGCTATCGATGGAGCACCCGGCTCGAAGATTCTCCTTACCTTCTCATCCGCGGTGGCTATCGTGAATCCGACCTCGCAATCGGTTGACCTCTTCAGGATATCAATGTCCCTGATAACCAGTGGTGATTTGGTTTGGATCGTACAGGGCCAGCCATTTTCCACGAGGATCTCAAGGCAGCTCCTGGTGAGCAAATATTTTTCCTCGGCAGGTTGATACGCATCACATACACCGCTTATCCAGACCCTTCCGACCTTCTTTTTCTTCACCTCACGAGCAAGCAATTCAGGGGCATTGATCTTTATATCGACAAACTCGCCCCACGGCTCATGGTGCCCGGTAAATCTCTTCATGAATTTGGCGTAGCAGTAGACGCATGCATGCTGACATCCTACGTATGCATTCAAGGCATAGTCATGGATCTTTGATTTCGAAAGGATGCCTTTTGCCTGTATCTCTTTGATCGTTATTTTTTCGGGAGTACGCGGGAAACTTTGCATGTACTGATTATAGTTCCTTGACAAGACAGAAACAAGTGCTATGGTTGTACTATCGGTAAAATTTATACTTCACTGACAAACTATAGTCAGGAACGATACGAGAGAAGGGAGGTGAACGGGATGAAAAAGGCATTATCGGAAAGAGCCCTTGCTCAAGAGGCTGCTTTATGGGACCGTCTGAAAAAAGCCGCAAAAGAAAGTCCTGGTAAGGTATGCCACAAGTGAAAGGGCTGAAAGACCTGAAGTTGCCGGTCGGCAACAAGAGCGAAAAGCAGGTATGACGGATGAGAGTCACGATATGGGGACAAAACCGTCATATCTGCTGTTTTTTATCCATACCCATCTTCAACGAGTATTGAATTAAGGAACAGAGGTAAATTGGATGCCAGTAAACAACCCCTTTGAATTTTTTATTCAGTTACACCTCACCGAGAAGTGCAACCTCAGGTGCAAACACTGCTACCAACAGGGAAGTTTGCCTGACGAAATGTCTTTATCTGAAATAACATCCGTCATAGACGAAGTATCAGACATGTTGAGCGAGTGGAAGGAAACGCATCACCTCGATTTTACGTCCAGTTTCAATGTCACGGGCGGTGAACCATTCCTGAGGAGGGATTTTTTCACCATCCTGGAAGAATTAAAAAACAAAGGGTTTGACGCCTTCATTCTTACGAATGGGACCCTCATCGATCGCAGCAAAGCTGATGTGCTCGCCAAACTTGCGGTGAAGGGAGTCCAGGTAAGCATCGAAGGCCCGGAGAATATTCACGATGCCATCCGGGGCCCGGGCAGTTTCTCCTCCTCAATAAAAGGCATACGAAATCTCCTCGAAGCAGGCATTCCGGTCACGCTGAATACCACCCTCTCCAATATGAACGCCGCCTGTTTCGGAGACGTTATCGATCTGGCATCATCCCTCGGGGTGCAGCGAGTGGGCTTTTCGCGGCTTGTCCCCACGGGACGCGGGGGGAACATGCTGGACACAATGCTTACGCGGGAGGTGCTGAAGGATTTGTACAATTCTATTTTTTCATTTGATGCCAAAGAGCTTCACATTGTCACGGGAGATCCCGTTGCATCGCAGCTGAATGAACCTGCTGTTGATGACAGCGAGACTCCCTTTCCATCAGGAGGATGCGCGGCAGGCATCTCCGGATTGACGATACTCCCCGACGGCACCGTTACTCCCTGCAGAAGGCTGCCTGTGCCCATTGGAAATGTTAAACGCGATTCCCTGAGGGAGATCTGGGCGACATCAGACGTATTGCAGGGATTGAGAGATAAGTCCCGGTATACAGGCAAATGCGGCGAATGCAGCAAGTGGTCAGCTTGCAGGGGCTGCAGGGCAATTGCCTTTGCTTTTTCTAAAGCAAACGGCAATGCCAGTTACCTGGCTGAAGACCCACAGTGTTTTCTGACGCATAAGTGAAATCGGGAAAGGTTGGCCTGCATGGCTCGATGGATTTTGGACCCGGATCATTCAGTTGCGGCATTTTCCGTCGTTCACATGATGATCGCCCACGTTCGCGGCCAGTTCAACAAGATCAGCGGGACCGTACATTTTGATCCTTTCAATATCAATGCCTCTTCAGTGGAACTGGTCATCGATGTCGCAAGCATCTACACCGGGATACAAAAACGTGACGATCACCTCAGAAGTTCTGATTTTTTTGACGTCGATAGATGCCCCACCATGTCGTTTATAAGCTCCCGCATCAAATCAACCGGTGACAATCTGGTGCAGGTGACCGGCGAACTGCAAATACACGGCAGAACAAACCGGATCACTGTCCCTGCACGAATTTCAGGCCCGACAAAAGACCCCTTTGGCGACGGATCGAGCATGGGCTTTTCTGCATCATTCGTACTAAACCGCGAAGACTATGGCATAACATGGAACCAGCCAATGGCTGATAACGGGTTCATGGTCGGCTCTGAAGTCGAGATATTCATCGATATGGAAGCGGATCTTGACTCGACAAAATGACAATGAAAACGGACAGGACGGTGGGGAATCATGAAAAAGTATGATGTAATCGTCATCGGCGCGGGAGATGCAGGGCTGGGAATCGCTTTTAAAGCCATCGCAGCGGGTCTGAAGGTTGCTCTGGTCGATAAGGGAACCGTGGGGGGAACCTGTATCAACACCGGTTGTGTGCCCTCGAAAACACTTATTGCCACTGCAGACAGATTCGTTGAGTCCGTGGAAAATTCAAAACTCGGCATTCGTTTGAAAAAAACAGAAGTGGACTATAGCGCGGTCATGAAACGGATGAGAAGCGCCGTCACCGACGGAAGAAACGCCATACGCAACGCGATCAAGGAGTCCACGAATCTGGATTTCATGCACAAGGCATGTCATTTCGTCGATGAACATACTCTTGAAGTCGGGGATCAGAACATCAGGGGGAAGAAGATTTTCATCGCTACCGGCGCGCGACCTTCGATCCCTCCGATCCCGGGACTCGAGACAATTCACTATCTGACGAATGAAAGCATCCTGCGACTCGAACGCATGCCTGAAAGCATGCTCTTTATCGGGGGAGGATACATCGCGCTCGAATATGCACATTTTTTTTCAGCCCTTGGTGTGAAAGTTTCGATCATTGAGAGAAACGCGACCCTCCTGCACTCTGGTGAACCGGAGATATCTGAACTATTAAAGATGACATTGGGACGACGCGTCGAGCTGCACCTAGGTGCCGAGACGATTGCCGTACGACACGGTATCAAGGGGCATGCCGTGATTGCAAAGGAGATCAAGTCCGGCAGAAAAAAAGAGATCGCAGCACAGTCGGTGGTCGTTTCCGCAGGCAGGATCTCCAACGCCTACCTGCTGAGACCTGAACAAGCGGGGATCGAGACCGGCGCGGCCAATTTCATCAAGGTTGACGATTACCTCCGGACGAATAACAAACACATCTGGGCAATCGGGGATGCCATCGGCAGGGCAATGTTCACCCATGCCGGGGACAAAGAGGCTGAACTGGCATGGCACAATGCAACACACAGAAAAAAGATCAGAATGGATTTTGCACAGGTCCCCTACGCGGTCTATACCCATCCGCAAATAGCATCGGTGGGACTCACAGAACAACAGGCCAGAAAACACCATAAAATCCTTGTTGGCCGCGCTTCGTATTCCGATACGGTAATGGGTACAGCGATGATGGAGCGTGAGGGTTTTGCAAAGGCTGTCGTCGAAAAGGGCACCGGGAAAATACTGGGATTTCACATCATCGGTCCGCATGCCGCAATGCTCATTCAGGAGGTCATCAATGCCATGTTAAACAAAGCCGGCGTAAAATCCATAACCGGATGTATGCACATATTCCCGGCACTCTCAAATATCATTCCGGAGACGTTCAATAATCTCAGATAATGCCCAGCCATTCACACCGCTGTCTATCTCCGGGAAAACACCTCCTGACCGGTACGCACGGTCATTTCCGGACCAACAGCTCCCTGAATGCCCTAATGAGACGCCTGTTGTCCCACCATGTCCGCACCGTGATCCTGATATAACGTCCGCCGAGTCCAGGGAAGGAAGAACAGTCCCGCACAAGTATGCCGCGTTCTCCGAGCTTGCCGATGAATGTCGGAACATCGATTGCAGTGATTTTGATCAGTATGAAATTCGAAGAGCAGGGAAAGGTTTCCACTCCGGGAAGAATCCTGAAAGCCGAAAGAAGACGGTCGCGCTCTTTTTCGATCAACCGGCGCGTCTTTTTGATATATGGCCAATCACCCAGGGCCGCTATCGCTGCCCTTTCAGCGGGAAAGCTCACGGACCACGGTTCCTGTGCGTCACGCAAAACCGCAATGGTCTTCTCATCGGATACTGCGTATCCGATCCGGAGTCCCGGCATGCCGAAGAATGCGGTAAAGGCCCTCAAACAGATGAGGCGGGACGATTCCACGGCCTCTTTGATGATTGAATCGGAATCCATGGGCTCAAAGTCCATGAATGCTTCATCAACCACCAGTCGCACCCCGTTCTGGAGCGCGAACCGCACGATCTCGAGCATCTCCGCTTTGTGCACGATCCGTCCGGTCGGATTATTCGGATTGCAGAAAAAGGCCATATCCACATCTTTGAGCACAAAGGACATCTCCAGGGGGTCCACCCGGAAACCCTCGCGCTCCAGGAGAGAGAACGGAACAACCTCGCCACCCGCGTCTTCCACCGCAACAGCGTATTCCGAAAAGGTCGGAAATGGGATCAATACCTTCTTCGGCCTGAACACGCGCGGGATGAGGTGGATGAGATCATTCGATCCATTGCCGCATACGACATGACCGGCTTTTATGCCAAAATACCGCGCGATCACCGAGCGTAGCTCGAGCATATCAGGGTCGGGATAACGGCCAATGGAAGAAATCGCCTTTTTCGCCTCCCGTTTGGCTGCTGGTGACGGCCCGAGAGGGTTCACGTTAGAGCTGAAGTCTAGGATCTTGTTTTCCGCATAACCGTAGCGCCGTGCCGTCTCGTAGATGTTCCCGCCGTGGGTTCGAGTCATCTTCAGAACGACCGTATCATCGCTTACCGTAGCGGAGCTGTCAGTTTCCGTATTCTGCACTGCTTGTGTCCCCTTCCCCCTGGGAACGCGAACCGCGAATTGAAATTCAAGGGCAGTTGTTTCTCATTTCGGCAATTCGCTTTCCCTGTGTCTAACATCGATCACAGTTCCGCGGCAAGCTCGGGGAACCGTTCTTCCATAAAGTTTTCAGCCGTCTTTCTGGCCAATGCGGCTGTGGGCTGCTGCATAACGAGCGACGCAAGTTCAACGGCATCCTGCATGCGGACCGATCTGACCACCTTTTTTACCCAGGGGATCGAGGCCACGTTCATACTCAGGTGTTGGAACCCCATCCCGAGAAGGATCGCGGCGTAGAGCGGGTCGCCTGCCATTTCGCCGCACATTGCAAGCGTAATGTTCGCCTGGTGCGCGGCGACGGACACCCGCTCGAGCAACCGAAGCACGGCGGGATCGAGCGGCTCGTACATATATGCCACGTGCTCGTTCAGTCGGTCGATCGCAAGTGTGTACTGGATCAGATCGTTCGTGCCCACGCTGAAGAAACTGACTTCACGGGCAAGAAGATCGGCGATCATGGCGGCTGATGGTATCTCGATCATCACTCCGATCTGGACATTCTCGTTGAACGCCTTGCCTTCCGCCCTGAGCTCCGCCTTCACAGCCTCTATGATCTTTTTAGTCTCATACAATTCGGGGAGACCCGAGATCATCGGGAGGAGGATCTTGATGTTTCCGTGGGCCGTCGCCCTGAGGAGACCGCGAAGCTGAACCATGAAGATATCGCGATTCTGGAGGCAGAAGCGGATCGCGCGCAACCCAAGAGCGGGGTTTGCCTCCTTTTCGAAACCACCCGGAAGGTCGATCTTGTCCCCGCCAACGTCGAGCGTGCGGATCACCACCTCATGCGGGGCGGCCTTCTCCACTACATGGCGGTATGCTTTGTAGTGTTCTTCCTCGGTCGGCAGGGTCGTCCTGTTCATGAACAGGAATTCCGTGCGGTAGAGACCGATGCCGGTGCCGCCGTGGTCCGCCGCGGACGCTACTTCCTCCGGCAGTTCGATATTGCCCTGGAGCTGGACCACATGGCCGTCAAGGGTCTCGGCGGGAAGCGACTTTAACTTTTCAAGATCCTGTTCGAAGTACTTGTATTTCTGCTGCTTCTTCAGGTAGTCGAGAAACGTCTCTTCTTCGGGGCCAACGATCACGACGCCGTGAATACCGTCAAGAATGACAACGTCGCCGGTCTTGACCGTTTTTGTGATGTTCTCGAGGCCGACTGTTGCGGGGATACCGAGGGATCGCGCAAGGATCGCCGTATGCGACGTCCGGCTCCCGGCATCGGTGGCGAACCCGAGGATCTTGTCCTTCCGCATCATAAGGGTGTCGGTCGGCGCGAGGTCATGAGCTATGATTATGGCCTCTTCATTGATGTCGGCAAGGCTCTCCTGCTTATAACCGACGAGATTGCGGAGGACACGCTCTCCTACCTGATCCACATCCTGCTTGCGCTCTCGCAGATACTCGTCCTCGATCGTGTCGAACTTAAGCCCGATCGCGTTGATCGTTTCCTTGAGCGCGCCTTCGGCGTTCAGATACAACTCCTTAATGCGCTTGATTGTGCCCTCAACGAGCATCTTGTCTTCGAGCAGCATGATGTGTGTTTCGAGAATATAGCGGTGGGTCTTGCCGAGGCCCTTGGCGAAGCGCTTTTTCAGGTCCTCAAGCTGGGACTTGGATAATTCCACCGCCTTCTTGAACCGCGCCACCTCGTCCTTGATGCTGACTTCCTCGATCGTCCGTCCCGCCACGACCACCCT
This sequence comes from Nitrospirota bacterium, assembly GCA_049793155.1. Lineage (GTDB taxonomy): Bacteria > Nitrospirota > UBA9217 > UBA9217 > UBA9217 > JALNZF01. The sequence goes on along the minus strand of JBARBN010000058.1, from coordinate 18,399 downwards.
GCGACGGTCAAGGAGGTACGCTCTGCCGATCACGATGCCCGGCGACGCCACAATACCTCTGTATATTTTTTCCTGCATCATTCTTGTTCCCATCCTCTGAACTTTGAACGACTCAACTGAACTCGTAGAAGTCCCCGAATCCGGGCGACATACTCGACATACTCGACGTGCTGGACAGAGCCTGCGATCGAATGGTCCTGCCGGGAGAACTCCAGACGTTACTCTTTTTCACCAAACTTGTTCTTGAAAAGGCTCTCCATCCCCTCCACGGCACGATTCTCGTCTTCTCCATTCGCGTGAAGCGTTATGGTGCTCCCTCTGGCCGCGGCAAGCATCATGATACCCATGATGCTTTTACCGTCAACCTCGAGACCGTCCTTGACAAGCGTGATCTTTGCCTCGAAAGCGCTCGCGCACTTCACGATCTGGGCCGCGGCCCGCGCATGGAGTCCCAACTTATTCTCTATCAACAGCTCTTTTTTCGTCATCTAATGACTCCCGCGTACACCAGGGCAAGACAGAACGCCGCCAGCCCGAGCATAAGTTTGATCGGCGAACCGCCCCGCCGCAGAATCAAGACCAGGACCAGGGTTATAACCAACCACACGAGTGCCGTCGTCAGGGAAGAAGTTCTGACGGCCGGTTGAAACTCCGGTCGCCAGTCCGGGACCATCCCGACAACTCCTCCCAGAACTGCAAGCGTGATCCGCTTCATCCGTTTTGCCATTTTCATCAGGCTGTGCCTGGCCATGAGCGCCATGGCGTCGCCTCCGCTCTGGTAGCCCCAGAACAGCATGCCCGCCCTAAGACCTACATGCCACACATTGTAGAAAACCAGGAACAGGAGCGGCGCCCACCAGTGCCCGGTCATGATCAGCGCGACGGCCAGGACGGATGCCAACGGCTTGACCGCACCCCAGAAGAAGGTATCGCCGAGCGCACCAAGCGGCGCACTCAGCGCCGCCTTCAGGCTGGAGACATCTTGACCCGCATTCCGGTCGGCCGCCCTATCCTCTTCCATTCTGACAACGGCGCCCAGAATGAAAGAAGCAAGGTACGGCTGGGTATTAAAATACTCCAGATGGACCCGCAGCCGGGATTCGTATTCGGCCGGGTCTGGATAGAGTTTTCTGAGCACCGGTTCGATCGCAAACGCAAAACCGAGCGACTGCATGCGTTCGTAGCTCCATGACGCCTGGATCAAGAATGCCCTTCGAAACACCCCGAACAGGTCGGGAGCGCCTATTCCCTTATGAGCGTCGTTCACGGTATCTGGCCCCCAACCACCCGCCGGTCATGGTAAGCAGTATGATAATAATCGCCGGGACATGGAATAGCAGTCCGGCCACCGCTGCGATCACGAACCCGCTCAGAAAGAAAAGATCGACCGTCCTAATGGAAAGTTTGCGAACCACCAACGCCGCCCCGACCAGGGGAAGAAGTTTTACGAACAAGGACATTGCCCGGTGAACACTTTCAGGGAAATGATTGAACGCCGATACAGCCGCGATTCCTGCCGGCACGAACACGAGGCACAAGACAAAGGACTTCAGATAAAATACCGGGAGTCCGGACAGGTGAGCCCGGACCAGCGTGCGCCTCATATCCGGTCCCGGACCAATGACAAGCGCGTCGGCAAGCCGCGAATTCCAGTGCCTGATGATGCCGTCGGCCTTCATGGTTGCCGGGACCATCGCCGTGGTCAGCAGAATGCTGAATCCGATGACCGGCAGTGACGCCCCCCCCGGGCTTCCGAGCGCCGCGATCGCCGTAGCCGACACCGTGCTGATCGTCGCATCCGCGGGCACAAAAGCGCCGATCGGCATATCAAGCACCCAGATGAGCTCAAGAACAGCGCCCAGGACAAACCCCGCACCCGCATCACCGAGTATCCACCCCGTCAAGGGGCCGACAACGATCGGTTGCGAGATCATGAATTGACCGACTGCGGTCCGGTCAAGCCCGATGAGTCCGCCGACGAATGCGACGCCCACAATCGTGAGGATCATATGCGAATCGAACATCGGCATGAGAACACCCTTCCAAGTTTAACCGTGCAAACTCTACTGGCGCTTTAAACTGCGACTGTCCCCGAACTACGAACTAAACCTTGCAAACCGTGAACACCTTTTCGAGCGCCACCGGCCGCTGGGTCGGGACCGTCTGGACATTGACCTGGATGCCATTCGCAGCAATTTCTTTGAGCGCCGCCAGATCCTTGTCATCAACCGCAAGCACATCCATGAGCTTGCGTTTTCCCGGCACATAGTGCATGCCGCCGATATTGATCACCGGGCAATCCAATCCTGATTTGATGGCCCGAAGGACGTCGGCGGGATTCGAGAACAGCAGGATGACCCGGTCGGCATTGAGCGCCGCAGTGCGCAACTGACCGCAGATGTCCTCAACCCGGCCGATGGCAACCCTCAACCCCTGTGGCACGGAGAGTTCCATAATGGAACGCTGGAAGGCATTTGACGCAACCTGGTCGTCGGCAACAAAAATACAGGTCGCCTTCAAAAAATTAACCCAGCCCTCCACCACCTGGCCATGGATCAGTCGATCATCAATACGGCTCAGCACGATCATGAGATATTACTTTTTCCCCTTCAGCATTTGACTTGCTATCACTATGCTCTTCTGCGCCGCTTCCTGGACGAGCCGGGCAAGCTCGGGAAGCGACTTTTCTTCACGGTGGTTCGCGAACTTGATCAACATCGAAAGGTTGACTCCGGTCACCACTTCGATCGATTCTCCCAAAAAAGCAAGGGCAATATTGGAAGGGGTCCCGCCGAACATGTCGGTAAAAAGCATGACGCCTTTTTTACAATCGACCTTTTTGATTGCGGCCTGGACCTCATCCCTGAGCAATTCCGGAGCACTCTCCTGTTTCACGCTGACCGTCGCAACCGCATCAACCTTGCCTACGATCATCTCGGCGGCCTTTACCAGCTCCGTGCCCATGTCCTCATGACATACCACCACAAGTCCGATCATGATCGAATCTCCTTCCGCAAGACTGATCAGACAGATCGGACTGATCCGACTGATCAGACTCATTAGACTCTTTACTCTCCCCTGTCCCGATGTTTAATAATGACATCGTAACCACTCTGCCTGAGGAGTTCCGCTATCATCAGTGAGACCGCAACAGACCGGTGCCTGCCTCCCGTGCATCCAAACCCGATCGTGAGATAGCTTTTCCCCTCACGCCGGTAACGCGGAAGGAGGTACTCGATAAACCCATGGAGCCGGGCGAGGAACTCCGCGGAATCGGGTTGCGCCATGATGTACTCTCTGACACTGGGATCTTCCCCGGTATGGGACCTCAACTCAGGTACAAAATGCGGGTTCGGCAGAAACCGCAGATCGAAAAGAAGGTCGAGGTCATACGGGACGCCGAATTTGTAACCGAACGTCAGCAGGGTGATGACCATGGGCCTGTTAGCATCGCCCGCGGCGTAATGCCGCTCTATCGTCTGGCGAAGGTCATGGACCGTGTAGTCAGTGGTATCGATGATCCGGTCAGCCAGTTTCCTGACCTCAGCAAGCGCAGTCCGTTCATTCCTGATACCTTCCAGTAACGGTGTCGCTCCCCGCGCGAGAGGATGAGGTCTCCTTGTCTCGCTGAAACGCCGCACAATGGTCTGGTCAGACGCGTCCAAAAAAAGCATCTCGATAGAGAGCCCTTGGGACATCAGCTCGCCGTAAAGGGCCGGGAAGCGTTCGGGGAATCCTTTCTCCCGGATGTCGATGCCGATAACCGAATGGAATGCCTCCTCCGATCCCTGGGCGAACACGACGAACGCGGAAAGCAGCTCGAGAGGAAGGTTGTCCACACAGTTGAACCCCATATCCTCGAAGGCCTTCAGTGTTGCGCTCCGGCCGGAGCCGGAAAGACCAGTAACGATCACCAGGTGAGTACGATTCATCCTGAAAGCCTCTTCCTAAGCTTCTTGTCAAGATCCCGTGCGGTAAAGATGCCGGTTTTTTTCAGCATCTGATTTCTGGCCGCCACTTCAATGAGCGTGGCCATGTTCCGGCCCGGCTTGACCGGCAGTTTCAGATAGGGCAGATTAACCCCCAAAATCCGGTAACGTCGTTCGCGCAGACCGATAAGGGTGTATTGATGCCCCTGTTGCCACTCTTCGAGTTCCACGACCAGATCGATTTTGCAAACGCCTATCGTTGCTGATTTTCCGAACAATGCCCTGATGTTGATGATCCCGAGCCCCCGGATCTGCAACAGGTCCGTACTCATGTCCGGTGGTCTGCCGCTGATCTCGCTTTTTTTCTTTTCCAGAATGACGATGTCGTCAGCGGCAAGTTTATGTCCGCGAAGCACAAGGTCGAGAGCGGCCTCGCTCTTGCCGACAGCGCTTTCTCCGATGATAAGCGTTCCGAGATCGAAAATGCGAACGAGCACGCCGTGAAGACTGGTTCTCGGTGACAATTTTTCCACCAGAAACCGTCGAAGGTTCGGCAGGTTTTTACTCTTGAGAATCGGGATCTTCGATGCCGATGCCGTATCAAGCAGCTCTTCACAGAATTTGCTGCCGCTGAGCAGGATGCACGCGGGATTCTGCTTCATCAGAGCGCGGGCAAGCAGTATCCGTTCGTGAACGGGAAGGGAGCACAGGTACATGATCTGGCTTGGACGCAGATGCATGACGCTCGAAGCGGTCTCCCTCCCCGAACCCGGTGACGAAAGCTCAGGCGCGGTTATCTGCGCAGACAGGATCTCCCTGCCGAGACCCACACGTCCCGCAAGGACCGTCGCAGTTCCCGTCAATGCCTTGACCGTAACCTTCATTTTTTCAGCGCGGTTTGCGGCTGCGGATATTTGCTGTCCTCTTCGAATATCAGCCTCTGAAGTTCCTGCCGATGGGGCGCCGTCCTCAGGCTTTCCCGTAAAACAGGATTTTTGAGGATCCGGGATATCCGGGCCAGCGCCTTCAGGTGATCTCCCGGTTGATCATCGGGCGTTACGAGTAGAAAAAAAAGAAAGACCGGTTTCGAGTCCATGGACTGGAAGTCGACCCCCTTGCTTGATCTGCCAAAGGCGACAGTCATCTCGGAACCCGCATGCAGCTTGCCGTGCGGGATCGCAACCCCATCACCGATGCCGGTGCTGCCGAGCGATTCTCGCTCGAGCAATGCGCGCAGAAGCTCCTCTTCGTTGTCGACCCTGTTCATGGATTTGAGCAGTCGGGCAAACTCGCGGAGGACCCCCCGCTTGTCGACTGCCTCGATCTCTTCGATGATCAGGTTATGCTGTAATAAGTCACGAATCGCCGGCATCGCACTGCATCCTTATTGGGCAGGTTCAATAAGTCCTACGTTCCCGTCTTTCAGTTTGTAGATGACGTTGACCTGGCCGCTGGCGGCGCTGGCAAAGATGAAGAATTCCTTGTCCAGAAGCTCCATCTGCATGACGGCCTCTTCCGGCTGCATGGGTTTGAGATCGAAGCGTTTGGTTTTAATGATCTGCGGGATGCGGTCCTCCGGGTGCGACGTCTCCGTTGCCCTGGCAACACCTTCGGCCTTGCTGCTTTGATGCTTGTGGTCGGTCAGTTTTTCCCTGTACCTCCTGACCCTTCGCTCGAGCTTCGCGATCAAGAGGTCGATCGCTGAATACATCTCTTCCGTTTCTTCCGATGCCTGGATCAGCAGACCGTTTGACTTGATCACTGCTTCGGCAATATGATGGACTTTTTTTACGACCGAAAGGGTGACGACCACCTGAATGGTCTTCGGCAGATACTTTTCCAGCCTCATTAACTTCTCTGTCGCATGCTGCTTGAGCGCTTCCGTCGCCTCAATGTGCCTTCCTATCACGGTAACCTGCATTCTGTACCCTCCTTGGTAGTGCTGTATTCCAAGCTCTAAACCTTAAATTACAAATAATATCCGATACCCAAATCCCATTTAAAAATCGGCTGCGGTCAGACATCTGGGGTTTGATATTTATTTGTCATTCGGTGCTTGTTGAATGTAATTGGTGCTTATTTAATTTCCCGTCCTCTTGCGCACGCTTGTCGGCGGGATCCTCAGTTCCTCGCGATATTTCGCCACGGTCCTTCTCGCGATCTCGATTCCCCGCTCTTTCAGAACATCGACGATCTGCTGGTCCTTGAGCGGCGCCACCGGGTCTTCCTCTTTGATCAATTTTTGGATCGTGTCTTTGACGGTCAGCGACGAGACATCGGCGCCGGATCCGTCGGAAAATCCTGTGGTAAAGAAGTACTTCATCTGGAATATCCCCTGCGGGGTGTGCATATACTTGTTCGTCGTCACCCTGCTGATCGTGGATTCGTGCATCCCGATGTCTTCTGCCACGTCCTTGAGCACCATGGGCCTCAGGTGCGAGATCCCCTGGTCCAGAAATTCTCCCTGGAACTTGACAATACTCTCGGCAACCTTGTAGATGGTCTTGTTTCGCTGCTCCATTCCCTTGATAAGCCATTGAGCCGAGCGCAGGCGTTCCTCGACATACTCCTTGGTGACCTTGTCAATGGCCTCATTCCGGCTGAGCAGCTTGCGGTAATAGGGGTTGATACGTACCCTCGGCAGCCCTTCGTCATTGAGCTGCACCACGTAGCGGTCCTCTATCTTGAACACATATACGTCCGGCACCACATAGTTGGTGTCAGCGGAAAGGTAAGGCCTGCCAGGCTTCGGTTCCAGTTCGTGGATGATCGTCTGGGATGCCTCCATGACCTCCTGGGGCGTCACATTGAGGTCTTTGGCAATGTTCGGATATTTTCTCTTTTCCAGATCGCCGAGGTGGTCCTGAATGATCTTCTCGACGAGCGTGCCCTGGAGGTCCAGCTGCCGCACCTGGATCAGAAGGCATTCACGGAGGTCTCTTGCGCCGATCCCCAGGGGATCGAAGCTCTGGATAAGATCAAGTGCCCTTTCCATCTCCCGTAAGGATACTCCGGACTGCTGCGAGAGATCGTCAAGCGTATCGCGAAGGTAACCGTCATCATCAAGGTTGCCAATGATCCATTCCCCGCCTTTTACCAGGTCAATCTCCGATGAAGAAAGGTGGAGCTGCCACAGCAGGTGATCGCTCAGGGAAGGGAGGCGGGTCAGGGTCTGGTCGTAGGAAGGCAGCTCTTTTTCATCCGCTTCGGCATTGCCATAGTCACGGCCGTCTCCCATCTCATTGAGATATTCATCCCACTGGGGGCCGAGTTCGAGATCGCTCTTAAGCTCCTGGGTCCCTTCCTGCTCGGGTGCCGCCTCGGACGGCTTTTCCGTTGCCGTTTGTGTCTCGGAAACGGCCTCGCCTTCTTCAGAAGATTGTTCCTCCCCCGGTTCGTCGGAAGACACCTCTTCAAGAACCGGATTCTCGATCAATTCCTGGGAGACCGACTGCGACAGTTCAAGACGCGACAACTGCAGCAGCTTGATGGCCTGCTGGAGCTGCGGCGTCATGATGAGCTTCTGCTGAAGTTTTAGTTCGAGCCGTGCTTCCATATTCACTCAGGAGTCAGAAGCCAGTATTCAGAAGCCGGACGAAATTCTCGCAGGATCGATACATTCTCCTGAATTCTGACTCCTGGCTCCTTACTCCTTCTTTCTATTATACTTATAATCGAAAATCCTCACCCAGGTAAAATTGCCGTACTTGCGGGCTTGCCATGATTTCAGCCGCGCTTCCTGCCTTGATAATAGTCCCTTCGCTGATGATGTATGCCCGGTCGGTAATAGCGAGTGTCTCCCTGACATTATGATCGGTGATCAGCACCCCGATCCCCTTCGTCTTCAGAAGCGAAATGATGCCCTGAATCTCCTGAACCGCGAGAGGGTCGATCCCGGCGAAGGGCTCGTCCAGGAGGATAAACTTCGGCGACAGCGTAAGGGCACGGGCAATCTCTACTCTCCGCCGCTCCCCTCCTGAAAGAGTATAGGCCATGTTCCCGGCCAGGTGCGCGATCCCCAACTCGGCCAGCAGGCGGTCCCGGCGTTCCCTGCGTTCGATCCCTGAAAGATCCATGGTCTCGAGAATGGCCATCAGATTCTCAGCTACGGTTAGTTTTCGGAAGACGGACGGTTCCTGGGGCAAATAGCCGATGCCGTTCCTCGCCCGCTGATACATCGGCATTTTTGTGACATCCGCACCGCCGAGAAGGACCCTGCCCTTGTCCGGCCGGACAAGGCCGACGACCATATAGAATGTCGTGGTCTTGCCCGCTCCGTTCGGCCCGAGGAGCCCGACGACCTCACCATGGTTGACCAGCAAGCTTATACCCCGGACGACATTTCGGCCGCGGTAGCTCTTTTCCAGTTTTGTTGCTTCAAGCGCCTGCATGTCATCCATGTCAATTACTTTCTCTTCCTGCTTTCCGGTGACTTGTCCTTGTAAAACATTACCTTTCCCTTGCCTTCGATGATGCTGCGATCGTCTGCCATGAACAGCGTTATCTTTTCTCCGCCGATCTTGTTCTCGTTCTCTATGATACTGGCATCGCCGGTGAGAATAATCGTTTCCCCCTGGCGGGAATACACGGCATCGTTCGAATGAGCCACCCTGCCGTCTTTGCGCACCACGACGTTGCCGTGGGCGTCGACCTCCCTGATATCTTTCGACCTGGCATTGTAATATACGGTCATGACATCCGATGAAAGAGTCATCCCCTCTTTTTTAAGAGTTACCTTCTCCGTAAAGGTTACCTTGTCGCCAAGCTTTTCCGCATGCATGCGGTTCGAGGTTATTACCAGAGGTTCCCGCATGTTCCTATCGCGACGCGCAGTCCCGGATGTCGCCGCAATGAGAAATAGGGATGCCACGAGAAACAGGCTATTCCTGAAGCACTGCTTTAACATCGTTCTTGACCGTGATCGTTCGCATATCCACATTCGCCGACATTCCAATCCCTTCGAGGTATATCTCGCTTCCCAGCAGTTTGAACGGATCGGCGGTCCAGACAACCCGTTCACCCGCCTTCCAAAAGAGCGAGTCTGTCGTCAGCAAGTAGCCATCGCTTGTAATGACCCTGACCTCTCGGGTCACCCGGCGAATGGAAGCGTTCCCACTTGTGGTATCCATGGTCCCTGTTTCACCAAGGATTGTTGACTCCTTGTTCTCAGGGCTCGTAAACACAATTTTTATGTCCTGTAATTGAGCTTCCTTGTTCTCGAACAGGTCAGCACTCCTGGCATTCATACGCCATGAGATCTTCCCATTCTCAGACTGGGTAAACCGAAACCCGTCCATGCTCATGATCAGCCGCGGCCCGAGAGCTGGATGAAAGAGAGAAGGAATGGTGATATTCGTTCCTCGCATAAGAAGGTAACTGCCGACGGCAATTACAGCGGCAACGAGGACTACTGCAGTCACTTTATAAAATTTCATACTGAAAAATCATGAATGAGCACCTGAAGAGTATATGGCGGCCTGCAAGGCCGCCATATGCATAATTTATACCACAGGTTCCGTTTTCTGTAAAGACCTAAATCGTGACCGGGAAAACCTGAAAAGGGACTAACTGCTACGATGGGGAACCAAGTCGCGCTTTGAGGCTGGATAGCTCCTGCTCCTTTGTCTGCAGGAGATGCTCGAGATGGATTCGGTGGGATATGTCGTGCACAACGGACTGGACAAACATTTTCCCCATGAGGGAAAGTCTTACCGCACTCACCTCAACAGCAACGACAGAGCCATCTGCCCTCCGGAGCTCTCCGGCTCTGACCGATGGTCGTCCTTCCCTGACCTCCGCGAGAATTTCCCGCGGCCGGGCGGGGTAGACAAAAAGCTCGAACAGGTTCTTGTGCAGAAGATCATACTTCGTAACCCCGGTAAGGCTGGCCGCCTTTTCGTTCGCAAATACGATGTCTCCGTTCTCAGCGAGGACGAAAATAGATTCGACGGCGTTCTCAACAAGCGTCCGGTATCGTTCTTCCGAGGATCTTAGTTCCTCGGTCTTTTCCGCGACCCACTGTTCCAGTTCAGAATTCATTTTGCGCAACTCTACCTGCATCTGTTCGTTTTGGATCGTCGTGGAAAGGATCCCGGAGAGCGTAGTGAAAAAATTTATCTCCTCGTCGGTAAAGGTCTTCGCTTTGGCGTAGAAAACTTCCATGATCCCGACAAGAGCACCATTAGAATATACATAGAGCGGCAGGCAATAGAGCGACTGATAGCCGCCGAGTGTCAGCCCGGTTATCTCGCGAAATCGCGTATCATTCCGATAATCTTTGAGCGTGAGCGGCTCAAGCCTCCTCCCGACCCATCCCTCGATCCCCTCACCGAGCGGGATGCGAACCTTGCCGACTGCGGATTCCTGTACCCCGTTGGTCGCCGCAAGCAGCAGTTCGTCCTTGTTCTTATCATAGAAGTAAATAAAACAGGCATCGGCCTCCATGACCCTGGCCGTAGTATCAGCAACATCCTTCAGCCGGTTTGAGAACAGGCGGGGTGAGTTTGCCGCATAATTCAGGTCGTACACACCGAGGAACTTGACGAACAGGTCATCCTTGATGTCGAGAAGTTCCTCCTGTTTCAGATGCAATTCCAGGTTGGCGTCCTCCAGGCGACGATAATACGGGAAAATGATTTTTCTGTACAGAACAAACGATGCCAGGGGGATAAGGGGGACCAGTGCCAACATAAGGAGAACAGCGTACCGGGTATCAAGCGAAACGAAGTATCCCGCTGTCGCGCCGATGAGAACCGCGGCAACCAGAATAAGCGATAGCATGAAGATCAGGATGCCCTTGCTGTGTTCGAAACCGCCCTGCGGCATTCTTCGTACCTCCGTCATAAATTCCCCCTCCACAGCCGGGGGTTATCGGTTTTTTAAGAGACGAACCAGATCGCTCACTGCCTGATCAACATGGACCGGTACATCAACGGGCACGCCCTGGTCCCGCAGCTTGAGAAAAAGCTCTGTGAGGATCGGCGGGTCGATGTTGGACGCCTTCAGAGCCTCGACCTGCAAAAATATATCCGCCGGCGTCCCGGCAGTGATCACGCCGTGCCCCTTGGCGAGCACATACACGCGGTCGGCGAACCCTGAGACCAGGTTGAGGTCATGCGTGGACATAACGATCGTCATGCCCTCGCCATTCCGCTTGTTCAACAACGCCACCAGTTCTGTCCGCGATCGGGAATCGAGCCCCTCGAACGGCTCATCAAGGATCAAGAGTTCCGGCCGCATGACCAATGCGCCGGCGAGCGCCACTTTCCGTTTCTCCCCGCCGGACAGGTAGTGGCATATTTTGTCGCGCAAGTGCCGGATCCCGAGTTCATCCATGACCTGCTCGACCATGCGGCTGCTCTCCTTCTTCTCAAATCCGTAATTCCGGGGAGAGAAGGAGATGTCGTCCCACACGGTGGGAGAAAGGATCTGATCATCAACGTTCTGAAGCAGCACTCCGATGCGTTCCCGTATGTCATTGTATCGCCCTGAGGGGTTAACGCCAAACACGGCAACCTTCCCTTCATTGGGTGCGAGCAATCCCAGAATGTGATAGAGAAGAGTGGTTTTGCCCGAGCCGTTCCCGCCGAGCACCACGACCCGCTCTCCGCGGTTGACGACAAAGTCAAGCCCGCAGATATGGATCTCGGTGGTGTCGGGATATACGTGCTTGAGACAGCTTACCGTGACGATGGTTTCCATAAACCCCTTAAAAAGCAGCTATTGACGATTCCTTCCGCCTTCTGTCGTCAGGACCCTTACTTCCAGAAAAGCACCAGCACGAGTACCGCGCTTCCGGTCCCGAGTGGAAGCCAATCTTCCCGCTGGAAGCGTACAGAACCCCGTTCTGCCATACTGCCGCTGTATCCCCGAACCACCATGACCGCGTAGAGGCTCGAGGCGCGCTCTACCGCCCTCACCAGAAGCATCCCGATGCCTTTTGAAATATTGGCGCTGTTCTTAAACAGGCTTCCGGGAGAGAAACCGCCGCGTAGACGTATGGCCGCGGCAAAACTGTCCATCATATCGAGGAGGATAAAGAGCGTCCGATAGGTCATGAACAAGCCCGCTGCCAGTATCTCGGGAAGCACTGCGCTGAACAGGGAAAAGATCCTCGGGTAGGGAGTGCTCACAATGAGCATGAGCACGGCAAATGAAGGAGTTATTGCCTTGACGATAAAGAGCGCGGCAAGCCACCATCCTCCCCGGAGACTGATCGCATACAAGATCGCAAACAGAGCGCCATACCAGGACAACCCCATAACCCGGAACCAGGGAAGACCTGACGCCGCTGCCACGGCAAGCAGGACCCCGTATCCTATTATGAGCGGATACGGGTTTCGGGAGATGACCGCGGACGAGACCACGAGCAGCAGAAAAAGTATTTTCGCGGGAGTTGAGGCCCTGTGGAAGGGTCCGGACCCTTTTGCGGCCCAAAAATCGATCCTGGCGACATCTATCACAGCGGATTCCTCATTTGTTATCGGCCGACTTTTCACGATGCAGCGCATGGTCAAGCAGATCCGGCTTGACCTGCGAGATGAACCTTACCACTGCACCGGTGATCGCCGCTTCTATGATCCAACCGATGCTCCCGAGCGATACCACCATGATCGCAAACATCCGCACGGACACCTGTCCCTGGTGGAGGAATCCATGCTCATCGCCATGGCTCATGAGTTCCGGCCTGATATGGGCAACAGCTACGATGCCTATCAATGCCAGCGTCGTCATGAAGAGGGTCAGGACCGTCGCGGCCGCGGCGCTCCAGAACACGGAGATCCGGTTCTTAAAAAGATAAAACAGCAGGTGACCCAGGACCGCCTCGGAACCGAGAAGCAGTGTATTGAGACCGATCACCGTAATCCCGCCGTGTCCTATGAGTGCAAGAATGAGGTTCGCGATAAACGCCGCCAGAAAACCGAGGGCCGGACCAAGGAGAATTCCGGCAACGACCGAGAGGTTGATATGATAGGCCAAAGGAAGGATCTCGAGACTCATAGCCACAAGCATTGCAGCGCTCACCGCTCCGAGAAGAGGGATCTTTTTGGCCTTGTCCATCCCCCTGAGCCGGAACAGGCAGAACCCGACGGCAAGGGCCATCACGATCAAGCCGGTCAACCAGAGACTTACCGGCAGGACGCCGTCTGGAATGTGCAGGTGGGTCATGACAAGACCTTCTTGGCGCTATCCCCCAATTTCAAACCACCAATCCTAGGATAAATTCCAGACAAATAAATAATAATTGACATATTCCTGCGGGATCCCTTTTCTCAACGTCTCCCCGCCGGGGAAACTAAAACCTGCGCTTTGCAATTGTCAGGTGATGCGCGGTGCTTTAATTTCATGTTGACTGTTGCCGTCACCGGTCCCCCTTGCTCTCCCGGTTGATGGAAATAACTTTTCCACTGCTGCTTATGAAGATATTCACACCCCAGCTGACAAGGCTGATGACCAGCGCCCCAAAAAACGCGGACCCGAAGGACTCGATCGCGAAACCGGGCACCAAAGCCGAAACAAGCATGAGCATCGCTGCATTGACCACCAGAGTGAACAGTCCAAGTGTCAGGAGATTGATCGGAAGAGTCAGGATAAGCACCACCGGTCTGATCACCGCGTTCACAATGCCGAGTATCCCGGCGGCGATGATGCCCATTTCCAGGCTCTCTATTCTGATCCCTTTGATCACTGAACCCGCAACCACAAGAGCCAGCAGGTTGATGGAAACGCGCAGGAGAAACCCGAACATATGACCTCCTCAAACAAAAAAAGCTTATCATACTTCCACCCGCTTTGCAACCGTGGAAAGGGAACGGACAGTGAAAAGGCAAATACAAACGCATTAGAAATTGTACCTTGAGAGCCCTCTCCCAGCGGGAAGAGGTCGGTTGAGGGGGAACTTGCAGAAACGGAACTTATATAATTTCGCTTTTAGTAATAGCAAGTAACCATGATGTGGGGGAAAAAGCAAACCACGCAGAAAGATCAGGATCGAATAGTCAGACATCTGTTAGGGATCGCAAAAAAGTCCAGCCCCGAAGCAATATTATGGTCAACATCAAGTTTGCATCTTTAAGGCATCATAAGGCATCATAAAGAGCCTGTTGCTGTCGGAATACCAGAAGAATGTCATTGACTTTGGGACTTCAGTATGCTAAAAAATCTAGATTATCAGGGCATTGTGAATGTAATCTATCGTAAGGAGCAGGTTTTCCATGAGCACCGGTATTGCAAAAAGGGCACAGTCCATCAAACCATCCCCCACCCTGGCTACGGCGGCAAAAGCCAAGTCCATGAAGGCGCAGGGAATCGATGTTGTGGATTTTGGTGTGGGAGAACCTGACTTTGACACGCCGGAAAATGTTAAGCAGGCGGGCATCAATGCGATCCAGTCGGGGTTCACCAAGTACACTCCCGCCGGCGGCACTGACGAGTTGAAGGAAGCAGTCATTGAGAAGTTCAAAAAAGACAACGGCCTCTCGTATGAAAAGTCCCAGATCCTCATCTCCTGCGGGGCAAAACACAGTCTCTATAATATTGCTGAAGCGTTGTTCGACCCCGGAGACGAGGTCATCATCCCTTCGCCCTACTGGGTCTCCTATCCCGACCAGGTGCTCCTGAACGACGCAACACCCGTTATTGTCGAGACCACGGAGGCGGAAGGATTCAGGCTGTCGGCGCGGAAGCTCGAAAAGGCCATCACCAAAAAGACCAAGGCGCTGGTGTTGAACAGTCCATCCAATCCCACGGGCCTCGCGTACGATAAGAAAACACTTAATGAGATCGCGGCAATTGCGGTGAAGCACGGGATATACGTGATCTCAGACGAGATCTACGAAAAACTGCTTTATGACGGCTTCACGCATTACAGTATCGCTTCGTTCAACCGGGAGATCAAGGACCTGACCATCGTGGTGAACGGCGTGTCCAAATCGCACGCCATGACCGGCTGGCGAATCGGCTACGCGGCGGGTCCCAAAGACGTCATCACCGCCATGGCCAACATCCAGAGTCAGAGCACCTCGAATCCGTGCTCCATATCCCAGAAAGCGGCTCTTGAGGCACTCCGGGGCCCACAGGATTTTATCAGGACCATGAACGTCGAATTCGACAAAAGAAGAAAATATATGGTGGAGCGGCTGAACAGGATCCCGGAGATTTCGTGCCTGATGCCCGTGGGGGCGTTCTACGCCTTTCCGAACGTTGCAAAGGTGTATGGGAAATCGATACAGGGGAAAATAGTGAAAAATTCATCGGATCTTGCAGCGTATCTGCTTGAAGAAGCGAAGGTAGCGCTCGTTTCGGGCGATGCCTTCGGAGCAGATCCGTATATCCGGCTCTCCTATGCCACCTCCATGGAGAACATTCAAAAGGGACTCGACAGAATAGAAAAAGCGATGAGCGCATTGCAGTAATACAACTGCTCGCATACTTTTTTCTGGCATTCTCAGGAGATCTTTTCTTACAGCTGTCATTCCCGGATGTCTTAATCGGAAATTCTGAAATCACCAAAGACGCCGAGTCCGCGGTACAGTCTTCGGTGGCGACGAACTTAACTTACCTGAGCAGTGATCTGCCGACGTTAAAGGGGGATTGTATTATGTTGATGAAAATCGTCACCGCTGTTTTGATGGCATTACTCATCATGACGCTCACCGCAGGTGCCGCATTCTACCTCAAATCATACAAGCCCATGGCAGAGGATAATGCACGAATGACAGCCAGAATGCCGGAGCTTGACAAGGCAAGAATCGAGCTCAAGCAGATAAAAGAAAAAGAAAGCAAAGAGACCGCATGGCTCAATCCGGAGATCGAGGCCCTGAGCGCCGGACTGAGCACCGAGATCAGGTCGGGCAAGGCCGAGGTCCTTGCGGCAGGCAGCAAGATCGTTCTGAACATATCTGAACAGGCGCTCTTCATGCCCGGCTCCTATACTTTTTCAAAAGAGAGCCCGCAGCTCCGGTCGGTCCTCGTTGCCCTGCTGAAGAGCGACACGCTGAGGGGCAAAGGTATTTGTATCGGCAACACGACCCATGCCGTTCCGGCGCAGGGCAGGGGAAGAAAAAAAGTGCCGGCGAAGGACGCAAGGACGCTCGCCGCGGAGCGATCAACCGTCCTCGTCAGGGACTTTGAGAAGAACGGGATAAACCAGGACGCGCTCATCGCCGCTGCATACTCGCCAAAACAGCCTGTGACCGGGCTGTTGATAAAGGACCGTAAGACCGTCATCATCATAGAAAATCCGCCGGCACCCGCTCCTTCCCATGCATCGCAGACGCAGCCAAGGCCGATCCCGATACAACCGGCCCAGCCGAAAACGCCCTGATCCTCTCTTGAAACAAACAGACCCGACCGTATGTTCCGATTTCGGAGTGACAATGTCAGATAATGATCTAACAGAAAGAATCGCCCAGCTTGAGCAGGACTTGAATGAATCCCGTGCCCACGGGAATTCGCTGAGCGACCTGCTCGAGAAAAAACTGAACGAAGTATACATCCATTACCATATCTCGCGCACCATCGGTTCCCTTCTGGACCTGCGGGAGATGCTGCGGCAGGTTTTCGACATCATACAAAAATCCCTTCCCTTCGAGCGCGTATCGGTCTATCTGCTCGATGAGAAACAGGAAAAACTCGACCTTGTCTTTTATCACGGACTCGACGTTCACGGAAAGATCGCGTTGCGGGTCGGAGAAGGCACGCCGGGAAGAGTCGCGGAGAACGGCGAGCACGTGCATATTCACGACCTTTCTGTGTTCTATGAAACCTTCAGTGACTTTGTCCATATCCCAGGCGAGGAGAAACTCAATGGATCGTACATAGGCATTGCGCTCAAGGCGCACAATACGACCATCGGTGTCATCGGCATGGACAGTTCGGCCAAGTACGGGCTGAGCGTGGACGACATGGATTTCATGGCCATCCTTTCCTATCAGCTGGCCGCCGGTATCGAGAAATCCCTTCTCTTCGAAAAAATTCAGCAGTTGTCGCAGAACGACGGCCTTACTGGCCTCTATAACCACCGGATGTTCGTTGAAAAGCTTGAACACGAGATCAGCAGAATGCGGAGGACCGGGAAAACCCTGTCGCTCCTGATGCTCGATATCGACCACTTCAAACAGTTCAATGACAACTTCGGCCACCAGGTAGGCGATGCCGTGCTGAAAGAGCTTGCAGGGATCATGCTGGCCCAGAGCAGAAGTCATAGCATGGATATCTGCTGCCGTTACGGCGGTGATGAATTCTCCATCATCATGCCCGAGTTGGAGCTCCGAAACGCTCTCCTCGTGGCCGAACGGCTTAAGAAAGCGGTGGAGGACCATCTGTTTCCGATCAGGGAAAATACACGGGAAAGCAAAGTTACCGTCAGCATCGGGGTTGCCGCTGTCAGGGACGGAGAAGAGCTTACCCCCGAGAAGCTCACGAAAAAGGCCGATGATGCGCTTTATGACTCAAAAAGAAACGGGAGAAATCAGGTAAGTTTCAGCAAGCAGGGGAAATAAAAATCTGTATCGCAGAGATGGAAGTAGATTTCGCCAAAACCGCTCCCACGAAAATACGACCGTACCTCATCATTACCGACCCATCTCCTTGTTCAAATGTTCTATTAATCCATTGGCCCGCTGCCTGGCCGCAACGTCCGTTTCCCCATTCAAATATGTACGAGCATACTTCATCGCCATATCGTACTTTCCAGCCTGCTCCAGGGCCAGGGCTGCGTTCCAGTATCGAGCCGGGACATCCGGCTGCTGTTCGATCGCCTTTAAAAAATACTGGACAGCTTTATCATACTCTTTTTTCATCATCATAACCTGTCCCATGGTATTGAGCGCCTGCGGCATATTAGGATCCGAGGATAGCGCTGTCTGAGCAACCGAGACGGCCTCTTCATAGCGCCCTGTCTGCAGCAGCGCGATCGATAAATTGTTCAGAAGGCTGGCGTCATTGGGCGCATGGCGCAATCCCGTCTGCCAAGCGGAAATGGCGTCATTCATGCGATTCATCCTGAAATAGACCACACCGATCTCGCGGTACAGGTCGCGGGGAGGGACACTGCCGTCATCCTTCAAGGCGAGAACGGTATTGAATTCCCGAAGCGCCTCTTCAAGACGGCCCACGGTGGAGAGCGCCTGGCCGTAATTTTCGTGGGCTCGGCGCTTGTTCGGAGAGGTTTTTGTAATGTTGCCCCAGAGAGTTATAAAATCATGGTAGATGCTGTTCCTCTGATACGCAGTCGCGGCAAGGGCACAGATAATAACAATGGAGAGCATCAGCGTTGTGATCGACAGGCTCGCCGGTTCTTCAATTATCGCCGTTCTTGAAGGATTTATTGTTTTTCCCCTTTTCGTTCTCTTCATGGCACTATTCTAGTATCCTCTCCGCTTTGAAGTCAAGAAAAATGGTAATTGATCAGGTAGATAGACTGAAGGGAGAAGGGGTTTTAGAGGGATTCAATTTGATATACCTTCAG
>JBARBN010000057.1:0-7248 GCA_049793155.1 Nitrospirota bacterium | reverse complement strand
GCGGAATATTCAGCAACATCGAGATGATTCACCTTGAACTTCTTTTCATCGAGGTTTTGGATCACCTCGGTGCAATGCTTGCAGTCCTTGCTGAAAAACAGGATGAAACGGTCATCGGCAGGAAGGTCAACGGGCACGCCCGCCGGCATCACCAGATAAAGCATGCTGAAGACGGCGGCCAGGGACAGGAATCCCGCGATGACCTCTCGTTCCCCCTCGAGGAGCCTGATGATTCCGAGGATGCCGATGATTGCGAAGATAATGAGACAAAAAAGACAGGGGGTATGGATGCTGAAGGCCTGATACCCGGTGAAGAACCCTTCGCAAGCCAGGGACACGATCAGCACCAGGTTGATAAGCGAACCTGCGCTTGTCTTGTTCCGATAAAGGTCAAGGAACGACAGGAGCGCCAGCACAGAAAAGGCCGCGATACCGATGAGCAGGATCGAGATATCGCCGTAGCGGACATGCTGCGCCACGACCTTGCACCCCTCGGTCTCGCAAATGCTCTTGCCGAAAGTATTCATGACGATCTCCGTCAGTACGAAGACCGTTGCCATCGAGCTCACGGCTAAAAAGATCCTTTTGAAAGCTTGTTTTCGGTCCTGCATTTCTCTCTTCAACTCTCCCGCAGGTAAAGATACGCTGTCCACGCGTACACCTGCAAACGATAAACTTCAACCCCCTCCCCGCTCCGCGGAGGAACGAACCCGTTGCAAAATCTATCCCTTGGCTCTTACGGGGACCACCAGCACCTTGCAGGGCGCATGACCGATTACCCTCGAAACAACGCTGCCCATCATGAGCCGGGTGAGCCCGGTGCGGCCGTGGCTTCCCATGATGATGGTACTGACCTTGCGTTTTTTCGCCTCGGCAACAATATCCTTGTAAGGCTCATCCCCCAGGTGCAGGATAGTCTCGCATTTAACGCCTTCCCCGGCGGCCCTCGTTTTTATCCCGTCGAGATATTTTCTCATGTCCTTTTCGAGCTTGTCCGCTGACTTCGCGTCCCATATTTGGACCTCGGCGTTTATCTCGATCACCAGCACAACATATAAGGTGCTCGAACAGGCACTGGCTATCTTGATCGCCTCTTGAACTGCCGCCTTGCTGTACCCTGACCCGTCTGTGGCAACCAGCAATTTCTCGAACCCCGGGGTTGGACATATCCGTTTTGCCATTTAGCTCTCCTCTTTTTTTGATCGATTGTATTGAACGTCAGTTTATGAGCTTCGATCCCCCTCACCCTGCCCTCTCCCGCGAGGGGAGAGGATGGACACATAACCACCGTCCCGTGGGAGGTTGGTAAGGAAGCATACAGGGACAGCTTGTCGGTAATGCTACAGCAGCGTTGCCGCAAGCTCCGCGAGGTCGGATCGCTCTCCTTTGACAAGCGTAATGTGTCCGGCAATGGTCTCTTCCTTGAACCGGTCCACTACGAAGGTCAGGCCGTTGCTCGACGAGTCAATGTAAGGATTGTCGATCTGGTACGGGTCGCCGGTCAGCACGACCTTGGTCCCTTCTCCCGCACGGGTAATAATGGTCTTGATCTCGTGCGGAGTCAGGTTCTGCGCCTCATCGACGATCAGGTACTGGTTCGGCATGCTGCGGCCGCGGATGTAGGTGAGCGGCTCGACCTCGATCATCCCGAGATCGAAGAGGCTCTGAAGGTCCTTCTTGCCCTTGACCCGTCCGGGGCCCCCCGAGGACCCCACGAGGAAGTCAAGGTTGTCACGGATCGGCTGCATCCAGGGCCTGAGCTTTTCTTCGACGTCGCCGGGCAGGTACCCGATGTCCTTGCCCAGGGGAAACACGGGGCGGGACACGACGAGTCGCTGGAACGTCCGCGCCTCGATGGTCTTCTCCAGTCCCGCGGCAAGCGCCAGAAGTGTCTTGCCCGTTCCGGCCTTTCCCACGAGCGTGACAAGCCTGATATCATCGTTCAAGAGCAGGTCGAGCGCAAACTGCTGCTGTTTGTTCTTGGCCGTGATCCCCCAAACACCGTGCTTCACGGTCGCAATCGGGACAAAGACGCTTTTCTGTTTGCTATAGCGGGCCAGTGCCGTCTGCGACTCGTTGGCATTATTCTTAAGCAGCGCGAACTGGTTCGGGAAGAACTGCTGTTCAGCGGGGTGCAGCTCTCCCCTGGCATAGAAATCGTCGATCGCCCCCGGCGGTACCAGCAGTTCGGTCTCTCCCGAGTACAGCTCATCGAGCATGATTGTGTCCGACTCATAGTCTTCCGCGGTCATGCCGAGCGCATCAGCCTTGATTCTGAGGTTCGTGTCCTTGGTCACGAGGATAACCGGCAGACCGTCATTCTTCAGGTTGAGGGCCGTGGAAAGGATCCGGTTGTCCGCCTTGGCCGCGATCAGCTCGCTCGGCAGGCATTCCGGCGACTGATGATTGAGCTCCACCCGCAGGTTCCCGCCGCCCTCGAGCTTCACGCCCAGGGAGAGCTTTCCCTTGAGCCGGTGCTCATCGAGTATCCGTGAGACCTGGCGTGCGTTCCGGCCGATCTCATCAACGCCTTTTTTGAACTTATCGAGTTCCTCGATCACGACGATCGGGATCACTACGTCGTTGTCCTCGAACGAAAAGATCGCACGCGGGTCGTGTAGCAGCACGTTGGTGTCCAGAACGAATATTTTTTTCATGAGCGATCCTTTAAAAAGAATTTAACGCCATAAGCAGGCAAATCTGAACCAAAAAATCGTCTCTCGCAGAGCACGCGGAGCTCGCAGAGTTACATCAAAGCCTTTAAGCCTTGATTTTAGCCTGGAATATTTTTTGACCTTTGCGCCTTTGCGAGAAAATTTCTTGCCGTTTTGAGCAGGATCTGATTTCTTAGGTTTCTAACCAAAAATCTCCCTCGACGGGATCGCCCCTTCCCTGATCACCTTCGGTTCATCAGCGCTCACATCCACGACCGTCGAAGGGTTGCCGCCTTCGGCCCTGCCTCCGTCGAGTACCATATCTACCATCCCGCCGATCGCCTCTACCGACTCCTGCGCAGTGCGCGGACTTTGTCCGCCCGAGATATTCGCGCTCGTACCGGTAAGCGCGGAGCCGAGAGATGCCAGTAAAAGCCGGGTCAGCACATTCCCGGGAACTCTGAGCCCGATCGTCCCCGCGCCGCCGGTCAGTTCCACCATCACACCGGGCTTTGCTTTGAACACAAGGGTGAGCGGACCGGGCCAGAATTTTTTCATAAGCCCCTCCGCCCGCGGCGTGATCACCGCTGCCCAGTCCAGCACCTCTTTCGGGTCCTTGATCAGCAGCAGGATCGGCTGGTCAGCCTGCCTTCCTTTGATGGCGAACAATTTTCTGACCGCTTCGGGATTCCTGGGATCCGCGCCCAGTCCGTACAAGGTGTCGGTCGGGTATACGATGAGGCCGCCGGCACGGATCACGTCCCTGCTGCGGGAAAACGCTTTTTCAGGATGGGCGGGATCGATCGCAACTATCGGTGTCCGCATAGAATCACGCTCATTGCAGATTGCGGAATGGGCTTTCTTAAGACGCTCACTCCGAACTCCCCACGCCGTACTCCCCGCTTCTTCCCCCTCCCGTCAGTACGATATCCCCGTTCCCGCGCTTCAGGAAGGCGGCTACGACAGGGCATTTGACCTTGAAGAGAAAAAAGATGCGCTTGTCGTTTTCCTGTACCAGTGTTTCATAATTAGCCTGGCCCTTGCTGATGATCAGGTCGGCCGACCGATACGCATCCATGAATTGCTTTGAACACGCTTCCAACAGCGTTCCGATGCCGTCATTGCCGTTGTCGATCACCGTGGCGCATTCATGGAGACCTACGGCGCGCGCGTCGTCGAGCGTGGCATCGTTGATCACCGGAGACCCTTTGACCGCGGCGATCACTTCCTTGCCCATGTCGCGCAGGATCTCGAGCAGGACCCGGTCGAACACGATCTCTCCGGCATTGTCGCAGAGATAGAGGATGCTGCGCGCGCGCAGGATTGCCCGGGAAAAATTGCGAAGATCGGTTTCGGCCAAGGGCAGTCGAAAGGACTCTTCCAGCGAGCGGTCCAGATCGACGCTGTCGTAAATGCCGAAATCGATCACGTTGCCGGCGATCGCGATCCGGGCGCCGCCTTCAAGACGATCGGCTGCCCCGGCAGCCATGCGTCTCAGAGCGGGAAGCCGGTCGAGCGCGCTTTGATTATACGTTTCCTTGATCAGCTTGTAGGGGTCGACGCCGGTCTCGTTGCGCAGGATCCGATGAATACGCGTGGTGGTCCTGGCAGGGACCTCGTCAAGGGAAGCTTCCTCTATCACCTTTTCCGCCATGCGACCGATGCCGCGTCCCCGGTCGCCGTTCACCCCGGCGTGGCTGAGCGAGCGGGTTATCTGCCCGAAGAAGCAGGGCAGACACTCGAGCTCGGTCTTCATTCCGTCGGTCCCTGGGGCAGGTCGGTTCCGCCTGGTTTTTTCTTCCGCCGTCTGCGCCTTGGCTTCTTCTTGGCGGGGGCACTCTCGACAAGGGGCTCCACTTTCACGGCGGGTGCGGTCATTTTGGCAGGCGCCGATACCTTGACCGGCGCCGATATCTTGATCGGAGCAGAAACCTTAACAGGAGCGGCCATCGAGTTGAAAGCGACGAGCCGCCTGGCCTTTTCCTCCACGTCGCGTTCCATCTCGACCTTGTAGACCTTGAGGCGGTTCGCCACTTTCACGTCGCTCACGGCGATTATCTGCGCCGCGAACACACCGGCGTTCTTCGCGCCCGCCTTGCCGAGCGACATGGTTGCCACCGGCACGCCGCCCGGCATCTGCACAGTTGCGAGAAGCGCGTCGAGCCCCTTGAGCGGGGACGAATCGATCGGCACGCCGATCACCGGCAGCGTGGTCTGCGACGCCACGACCCCCGCAAGGTGCGCTGCCCAGCCCGCCCCGGCTATGATCACCTTGAGACCGCGTTTCTCCGCGCTCAGGCTGTATTCGAGCACCTTCTTGGGCGTGCGGTGCGCTGACGCGATCGTCATCTCGTACTCGATCCCGAACTCCTGGAGCATTGCACCCGCCTCCTGCATCACCGGCAGGTCGGAATCGCTCCCCATCAATATTCCCACAACTGGTTTAGCCATATGACTCCCTTCTAATTCATAAATTATTATGATACATTTCCGCGGAACTTGACATGGTCTTGAATGTCTGAATCCCGCCTTATGCCCCATCCCCCTCTCAATCTCCCCCTTGAAGGGGGAGAAGGATAAAATCCCTCCCCTTCAAGGGGAGGATAGGTGGGGATGGGTCTATTTGGTTGCGGCCGGAGACCGCACTATGAAATACAAATTGAATAAAGCACTATACGCTGTGTCCGTTGCGCCTTGCATTTACAGATCCTTTGGATCTTCGATAAAGACCGTTTCAACACTGAATGTATCCCTCACGACCGGCATCAAGGCCTTGACACCCAGGGTTTCCGTGGCATAGTGGCCGGCGACAAGAAGGTTCATGCCGTATTCCTTTGCCGCATTGTACACGGCCAGATCTATCTCACCGACGAGAAAGCAACCGAGCCTGTCGGCGCGTGCGTCTTTCAGCATGCTCCCGCCGCCGCCCGAGATGATGCCGATCGAACGGATGCGTTTGTTCCCAAACCTGAATACACGGCACGACGTGTCCAGTGTTTCATTCAGGACCGAGGCCAAGGTGTCCAGGGTGGTCGCCTTTTTGAAGACGCCCGCATAGCCGATCTTGATTCCGTGATACCGGCCGAACCTTCTCGGCCCCTGCGCGCCCAGCATTCGCAACAACTGCATGTTGTTCCCGTATTCCTCGTGGAGATCGAGCGGCAGATGCGCGGCGTAAAGCGCAATATTGCTTCTCTTCAGGTGCGCCGCTCTGCCGGTCTCAAGGTCCTTGTCCTTTTGCGGCCTCCACTTGATGCCATGGTGAACAACGAGGAGCTCGACACCGAGCTTTTTTGCCTTCACGAAGGTCGAGATACAGGCATCAACGGCAAAACCGACCCTCCTTATTTCGCCGCTCTTCCGCGACCTCACCTGCAGGCCGTTCACGGATGCGTCTTTGATCTTTCCGACCCGAAGCGTCTTGTTCAAAAAAACCGTGATGTTCCTGATCGTCGCTCGCTGCATGTTCCCTTTTGGATCCTGGTTTCTCAAGTGGTCCTAACCCGTACAAAAAGGGCGTCTCTCGCAGAGGCGCAGAGTTCGCAGAGTAAAAACAAAACCTTTAGTCTTGGTATTAACCCTGAACATTTATTAAGCTTTTCTCTGCGTCCTCTACGCCACTGCGAGAAAATTTCTTTTCATTTTGAGAAGAATTTGACTCCTAATTACTAATTCCTCTTCTCCAGCGCCCGCGCTCCGATGTCGCTGCGATAATGCGCGCCCTCAAAGCTGATCTCACGCGCGCCCCGGTAGGCGTTGTCTATGGCGGCGGTCACGGTCGGGCCGAGTCCGGTGACCCCGAGCACCCTGCCGCCGTCAGTCACGAACTTGCCGTTCTTCATGGCCGTTCCCGAATGAAATACCATTACGCCCTCTTTCCCCGCGGCCTTGTCGAGTCCGGTGATCTCCCTGCCCTTCTCGTAATTCCCGGGATATCCGCCCGACGCGATGACGATGCACACGGCTGACTCCGGTTTCCAGGTGATCTTGAGCGCAGACAATCGCTCGTCGATAATCGCCTCAATGATCTCGACCAGGTCAGTATCGAGCCGCGCCATGACCGGCTGCGTCTCGGGATCGCCGAACCGTGCATTGAACTCCAGCACCCTGGCCTCCCCGTTCCGGATCATCAGCCCGGCGTACAGTACTCCCTTGAAGAAGCGTCCCTCTTTTTCCATGGCCCGCACCGTCGGGATCATGACCGTATCCATGACCGTACGCTCGAGATTGCTGGTCACGATCGGCGCGGGAGAATAGGCGCCCATACCGCCCGTGTTCGGTCCTTTGTCCGCGTCGAACACGCGCTTATGGTCCTGCGATGACGCCATAGGCACCACGGTCCTGCCGTCGGAAAATGCCATGAATGACGCCTCTTCGCCTGAGAGGCACTCCTCGATGACCACGCGGTCGCCGGCCGTGCCATAGGCCTTTTCGGTCATGATGAGATCAAGCGCCTTGAGCGCCTCTTCCACGGTCTCGGCAACAACGACGCCCTTTCCCGCCGCCAGCCCGTCCGCCTTGACCACAATGGGCGCGCCCTTTTTACGCACGTATGCCGCGGCCGCTGCCTTGTCAGTGAATACCTCATACTCCG
>JBARBN010000056.1:0-5315 GCA_049793155.1 Nitrospirota bacterium | reverse complement strand
ATCATGCCCTGCGCGGAGCTGTGAACTGGGGTGCAGAAAAAAATAGGATCGTGACATGTGCTGAATGAGAAACAGATAAAAGCGACCCACACAAAACCCGGAAGACCCAAAAAAATGATGCCCTCTCATGAGCTGGTTAAGTACAGGGAAAAACGGCTCACGCAAAAACCGGAATACCCGTTTCTAGGAACGCGGACCGATGCAGGGAGGGATCCTGGGAGTATCACGCTCGTTTCTGCATCGGTCCGCGCGGGGTGCTGAATTACTTCGCGTTCGGGATGAATAACGGGTTGCCGTTCTTGTCCTTAAACGCGGCTATTGCATCCTGTCCTTCCTTTGAGATGATCCAGTTCACGAACTCCATGGCCTCTTTGTATTTCACCGTCTTGAACTTCTCGGGATTCACGGCCATGACGCCGTACTGGTTGAACAGCGCGGTGTCTCCTTCAAGGACGATCTCCATGTCCAGCTTGTCCTTGTCTTTGGTGGCGAGCCACGTGCCGCGGTCCGTGAGGGTGTACGCGCGCTTTTCATCCGCAATGCGCTGGGTCTTTTCCATCCCCTGGCCCACTTCGAGGTACCACTTCTTGCCTGCCGGGTCAATGTTCGCCTTCTTCCAGAGCGAAAGTTCCTTGGTGTTGGTGCCGGACTTGTCCCCCCGTGACACAAAGGACGATCCTGATTCCACGATCTTCTTGAAGGCCTCGGTCGCCGACTTTATTCCCTTGATCTTCGCCGGATCACTCGTCGGGCCGATGATCAGGAAGTCGTTGTACATCACATCGTGCCGGTTCACAAAGAACCCTTCTTCCACGGCCTTCAGCTCCTGCTCCTTCGCGTGGACAAAGACCACGTCCGCGTCGCCGCGCTTGCCGATCTCGATGGCGGCGCCGGTGCCGACTGCCACCACATCGATCTTGATGCCGGTCTTCTTCTCGAACAGCGGAAGCAGGTACTCGAACAGCCCTGAATTTTGCGTGCTGGTGGTTGACGCGCACCTGATCCTCGTTTCTGCGGATGCGGGCCCGCTGCCCATCAGGACGGGCATCGCGGAAAGAACCAATACCGTGACCAAAATACCTTTCAACAGCTTCATACAGGACCTCCTTAAGATAATGGATGGTTATCGTTAATCATCATATTTTTTGGCATAATCGGCATCGTTATACAAACCCTCGCCATGTTCCCCCCTTCCGAAGTCGCGGATGATCTTCTGGCCGTCGGGAGAAGCGACAAACTGAATGAACTTCGCCGCAATCGCCGCGCCGGGAGACTGGCCGTCCGGCAAAGACAGGGTATGATAGGTGTTCACGAGAAATTTGTCTCCCCGGAAGAGTATGGTGAGATCGGGCGTGTTCTTCTTTTCTGCAGCCCAGGTGCTGCTGTCGGTCATGAAGTATCCTTTTTCCGCGTCGGCTCGCCTGAGCGTCGCGGTCATGAAGTCCTTCGTTACGATATACCACTCGCCGCCGGGTGTCAGGCCTGATTTTTTCCAGGCGTCCATTTCCTTTTTGTGGGTGCCCGAGTTGTCTCCTCGCGAGAAAAATTTTGCCTTCGCTGATGCGATCCTGGTGTACGCGTCGACGACGTTTTTCGCCTGGGCTATCTTTGCCGGATCGGCGGCGGGTCCGACGATGTAGAATTCATTCGACCCGATCAATATCCGGTTCGCGGCCCATCCGTCCGCCACTGCCTTTTTCTCGGCATCCGGCGCGTGAACCATGATCATGTCCACTTTCTTCTCTTTGAGAAGCTGCAGCGACTCCCCGGACCCCGCCTTGACCCAGCAGAGTGTCGCGCCGGCTTTATCGCCGAAGGCCTCGCCGAGGACCTTCAAGAGCCCCAGTTCTCCGGGACTGCCCGTGGCAAGGGAAAATTTGGTCTTTCCCGCGCCGTAAGTGCCTGCGCATTTTTCCTGCGCCGGCGAACAGGTCGCCCCCGCAATGATCAGGAACAGGGTAATGAACACGGAAAGGATGCCTCTCGAAAACCGCATTGATGTCATTCCTCCTTTAGAAAAAGTCGTTATTTTTTCTTTGTCACCACCGACGGGACTGCGTCGGGTGTAAAGAGGCGGGTGCCGTGCTTTACATATTTGGCGATGACGGCCTGACCTTTGGGTGAGGTCACGAAGGAAATAAAATCCATCGCCTCCCGATAATGGAGGTCCGGGAATCGGTCCGGGTTGACCGCGATCACGCTGTACAGGTTCTTGAGCGCGGGGTCGCCCCGGAAAAGCACCTTGAGGTCGATCTTCTTCTCGTAGTTCAGGAACGTTCCCGTGTCCGTAAGCGTGTAGGCCTTTTTCTGGCTTGCAGCGAGGAGAGTGTCGCCCATTTTGCCGCCTGTCTCGAAGTACCATCCCTTGCCCCTAGGGTTGATCCCCGCGTCATCCCACAGGTCCAGCTCCCTGATGTTCGTGCCGGAATCATCTCCCCGGGATACGAACGCCGCGCTTGCTTCGGCGATGAGTTCCAGTGCCTCTGCCGCTTTTTTTGCACCCCTGATCCGCGCCGGGTCCCTTGCCGGGCCGACAAGGATGAAGGTGTTGTGCATGACCGATCTTCTGTTCACCCCGTAGCCCTCCGCTACGAACTTCTCTTCCCGGAACGGGTCGTGAACAAAAAGCAGGTCCGCCTCGCCCTTCTTCGCGATCCGCATGGCCTTGCCGGTACCCACGGCGATGACCTCGACCTTTACACCATAGGGTGTCGATCGCTCATAGGCGGGAATGAGGATATCAAAGAGCCCTGAGTTTTGCGTACTGGTGGTCGAGGCAATGACGAGCTTCTCGGCTTTCTTCTTCATGGCAAACACCTCCTGAGGATATTTTATGCTACGATATCAGATGTGATGCACAGGGCCTGCATAAGGTCCTTTCTTCCCGATACTGCAGAACGGACGTTCATCTCTTTGAACCTCTGACGTATGAGGTTTGATTGCATTATGGCCTTCGGTTCTTTACTCTTTTCACTTGCTGATTTCCATTCTCTGAAGTTTGTCAATTTCGGCCTGCCCATACCACTGAAGGCAGAAGTAAAGGCTTCTCGTTAATACCCAGGCGCCGGATAGATCAGAAAGAAGGTAATTGACGACCTCGCAGTCCTTTGCATGTTCGAGCCAGGCGCCTTCATCCCAGCAACGTACGCGAGGCGGTCGATATACGGAGGACATATTCTGGGCCCACTGTTCACGCGCGCTCTTTACCGCAAAGTCTGAGAGCGCAGAGACCAACCCGCTTATCTTCCCGACGTCGGGCAGAGACACCACGTTATTTTCCATCATAGAGCTCCTGTCTATGCCGTCCTTTCCTCAATATGAGCTTTCTGATCGCAGTAAAACTCGGCACGCACCGATTACATCTGGAGAAATCCTGGGAGTATTCCGCCACTTATTGTGAATCGATCCGCGCCGATCCTGCAGGAGAACACACATGCAGCGATTTATTACGATAAACGCAGCTTCTTTTGTTCGCGCTCTAAAAAGATCTTGAAATCTTCCGCAAATTGGCGAAATAGCCGGATAGCCTTCTCGCCATCCTCCGTGACACGCGCACCGCCGCCGCCTTTGCCGCCGGTTGCAAGCTCGACAAAAGGCCGCTTCGCCTGTTTGTTCATGGAGTCCACAAGGTCCCAGGCGTGGCGGTAGGCCATGTGCATCGACTTGGCGGCCTTCGTGATGGAGCCCTGCTCCATGATCCGCTCGAGCAGAACAACACGGCCGTAACCCAGGAACGTCCCTTCGGTCCCGTCTATCCAGACGCGGCCGCGAAAACCGGGAACCAGTCTCTGCACAGCCGGAATTGGCTTGGAGTGTTTGTGCATAGCGTAATATACAGAAGGGAATAACGAATGTCAAGCAAGGACGTTTTCCCTGTCAAGGACGTTTTCCCCGGCGGAATAACCTATCCTTGCAATGAAGTTCACGATGCTTTTCTTTTTTCTGCACCCCGGTTCACAGGTCCGCGCAGGCATGCACTGCTGGTACTGTTAACAGACCTTTTCGAACATCGCATCACTTCCCCTCGCCCGGAGGAAAGGGCTCGGCCGTGTCTGCCTGGCTTGTAATGACATCGATCATGAGACTGCTCGCGCATGCTCGTGCGCGGTCCTGTTCACGGGATGCAGGGGCCTCTGAACAGCGAGGCTCCCCGGCTTTACCCAAACCCCGCATGTCCCCGGAGCGGCCATTGCGAAATTTTTTCGTCGGTTTTTCGCTTGACATATTTACGTTTTCGCTTATAATACCCGCCTGTTCAAAATTACCACAGAAGGAGCAAGACGATGTCGGAAACAACAGCACAAAAAAGCAACCTTAAGCAGAAGCGGGCGCAGGGCTTCAGGAAGCGGATGAGCACCGCCACAGGCAGGAATGTCATCAAGCGCCGCAGGGCAAAGGGAAGAAAGCGTCTCGCCGTATAGCACCGGGCCGGGAACGACGCGATGCCGTACGCATATCGAAAGAGCGAGCGGATACGAAAAAATTCAGAGTTTGTGGCTACCATGAAGGGCAAAAGACTGTCGGTTGACGGTCTTTCTCTTTTTTATACCGGGAACGAAACGGGTAATTTTAAGGTCGGCATAGCCGTCAGTAAAAAGCTGGCAGGCGCGGTGTCGAGAAACAGGATGAGACGACAGATCCGGGCCTGCGTCATGAAAGCGCTCTGGGACCGGACCCGGGGGTTTGACCTGGTTTTTGTGGCGCGGCGGGAACTGATCGACGCGGGGCATGAGCGGATCATGAAGGCCGTTGAAACCGTTCTCCAGCGGACCGTGCTTCGCGACCGAAAACCGGAAGGCACAGGACCGTGACGATGAACAAATTTTTTATCGCCCTTCTTCGACTTTACAAACGCACCATTTCGCCGATGTTGCCGCCTGCCTGCAGGTTCACACCGACATGCTCGGAATATGCCATTGAGGCCTTTCAAAAAAAGGGCCTGTTCAAGGCCCTCTGGATGACCGTCATGCGAATTTTAAAATGTCATCCCTTTCACCCGGGCGGATACGACCCGGTAAAATGAAGCAATAAAACTTGACCACAGAGAACACTGAGAAAAAATTCTGGCGATATTTATATAACGCCGAGAACTCCGTGGTTGGAGACTGTAGACAGATCAATAACAGCATAAAGGGGTCAATACCATAAGGGCACAGAGCGGGATGCAGGATGTTTTCTTGCTCCCGATTACTATTTCAGTATTTTCTCTGAGTTCTCTGTGGCTGCATTTGACAATAATTTCGGAGGATCCATGGAAACACGAAGATTCATTTTAGCGCTTTCCCTTTCTCTGCTCGTGTTCGTGGGCTATATAC
>JBARBN010000055.1:0-24733 GCA_049793155.1 Nitrospirota bacterium | reverse complement strand
ACTCCGAACTACGTTATCACCATCGCGTCTCCATAGCTGTAAAACCGGTACTTCTTCGCTACCGCCGTTCGATATGCCGACAGCATCCGTTCCCTGCCGGCAAAAGCCGATACCAGCATGAGAAGAGTAGACTTCGGCAGATGAAAATTGGTGACGATTCCATCTGTCATGGTAAATTGATAGCCGGGATAAATGAACAGCTCCGAGCTGCCTTTGCCCGGCGAGACCCTGTTGCCGCCGGCTGCCGAGGTCTCGATCGTTCGCACGCTCGTGGTCCCCACGGCGATCACCCGCCTGCCTTCGGCCTTCGCGTGGTTGATCCGCACGGCTGCGTCCTCGGTGATCGAGTAACGCTCAGGAAGCATGCGATGGTCAGTGATCGTTTCCACCCGAACGGGCTGGAACGTTCCCGGCCCCACGTGGAGCGTTACCATGGCGAACTGTACACCCTTTTGCTTCAACCGGAGAAGCATCTCATCCGTAAAGTGCAGACCGGCTGTAGGAGCTGCAACCGCACCTTCATGCGCTGCGTACACCGTCTGGTATCGTTCCCCGTCGGCCTTCCCGGCTTCTCGCTTTATATAAGGAGGAAGCGGTGTCTTCCCGATCTCCGAGAGGACCGTCCGGATATCGTTGATCCCGTGAAAGCGGACCATCCGGACGTTGTCCGCACCCTGACCCGTTATCTCGGCCTCTATTCCCTCTGTAATGCTCAACCGTTTCCCTTTACTGACACCACCCTTCACGAGTGCTTCCCAGTCGTTCACTCCCTGTTCAGACAAGAGGAATATCTCGGCCCTGCCTCCTCCTGGTTTTTTGGCCAAAAGTCTGCACGGGAAGACCTTCGTGTCGTTCAAGACCAGCAGGTCGCCGGGAACAAGATACTGTTCAAGATCAGAAAAAATTCGATGCGCGACGCTCCCGCTCACGCGATCGATGGCCAGAAGACGCGAGCAATCCCTCCGAGATGATGGTTTCTGCGCAATGAGGGATTCGGGAAGGGGGAAGTCAAAATCGGAAATTGTAGGATTCTCTGTAACCGGTGAGGTCATGACGGGATAGTACCATATGATCGGACAAATTCCAAATATCAAATCCCCAATCTCAAATCGGCACAGCATGTCATTCTGAACGTAGTGAGGAATCTCTTATTTTCAGCCCGTTGCGAGACCCTTCGCTTCGCTCAGGGTGAAAACAAGTCTGTAATTGGCGCTTGCCTCTCCCATTGGTGACTATTTGCATCTTGGTACCTGACTGCTCAGATTGGCCGCAAAAGAACGCAAAGAACTCAAAGAAAAAATCTGAAACCATGTATTTCAGTTTTAATTCTCTCTGCGATCCTGAAGCCTGCCCTCGAAATGTGTTGTCGGGGGTTCTTTCGCGGCTAACAGTTTTTGGCCTGAGTAGATGCCCTGGTACCTGATATTTGGCGCTTGTCTCTATTCGAGCGACCGCTTCCACCCGCGCTCGAATTCTTCATACGAAAGCATGATGCTCCTGCTGAGGGCAGTATTGGTGTCCGCGCCCCTGGCAAGTTCGTCCAGCACACCTTTAACGCGATACAGGCCGAAGGTATCGATCAGGTAACGCACCGAGGAGAGGCTGATTAAATAGGCCGACTGTGCCTGGCTGCCGCTGAGTCCCATGAAGGAGCCTTCCAGGTTCGTGAGCGATGGGAGCGTTCCAGCCTGCGCGAGCTGCTTAAGTTTCTCCTGCTGCCGTGAATCGATCTGCCTCCCCTCGAAGTATTGCGCCAGCCCCTCGTTCAACCAGGTAGGGCAGCGCGGTGTTATGGCGCGCACGGCCGCGTGCGTGTATTCATGAAAGAGATTCATCCTGAGCGCCTGCGTTTCCCGTTCGATGCCGCCGATGGGAAGGCGGATCTTTCCATCGAAGAGGCCGCTGCTCCAGCCCGGAGCGCTGGTCACTTCCTGAAACTGCTGTCCCGAATACAAGATCACCTGCATCTCCTGATCGGGATAAAAAGACAGGGAGCGGCCCACCTCGCTGTATGCGTCTTCGAGGATCCTGATAACGATCCTCCCGGTATCGATCTTTTCCCTGCCCTCATATTTTATCAGAAAGTGGCTTGCCACCTCACGGTTGAAGTCCTTCTCCGCGTTGTGCTCCTTGCGGATTCGGTCGAGCCTCTCGCGAATATTGGTCGCATTAGGATTCAATTCAACCGCTTTTTCCCAATACGATACCGCTGTCTTCAGGTCATCTTTGCGGTAATAAAGCTCGCCGAGAAATTGATTTGCTGTTGATGACTTCGGATTAAGTTCAAGCGTCTTCGACAATTCCCTTTCAGTTTCCGAATCATCCCGCAGGTAAAAATACGCAATGCCGAGGCCGAGGTGTCCTTCAGGCGCTGAATCGTTGTACTCAATCGCCCGCTGAAAGGAATCGCGCGCGGCCTGATAATCACCCGCCTTCATCTGCTCGGAGCCTGTTTTCATATAGCGAACGTAGGCACTCTGTTCAGCGGTCTGGGAGAAGGCGGTGGAGAGGGTGAACATCAGAACGCTAATTACGGAGATCAACAATCTTCCCCTGGGTATCATTATCCCTTTCCCCCTAATCCTTCATCACCTTCACCATCACCCTGCGGTCGCGCGGGCCGTCGAACTCGCAGTAAAATACCGCCTGCCAAGTGCCGAGCGCGAGTCTCCCCTCCTCTACCATGATCGCCTTGGATACACCGATGATGCTCGATTTTATGTGGGCCGCGGAATTTCCTTCATGATGGCCGTAATTGTCGTCAAAGGGAATGATCTTGTTCAGTTCCTTCAGGATATCCCGCCCCACGTTCGGATCGGAGTTCTCGTTGATCGTGATCCCCGAGGTCGTGTGGGGCACGTAGACGAAACACACACCGGAGCGAATGCCGCTCTCCGCCACGAGCATCTGCACCCCCTGCGTGATGTCCACAAGCTCTGTCCTGGAATTTGTCTTCACTCTGAGTTGTCTTATCATTTTGAAACCTCCGAAAAACAGGGGCAAGAGTTACGGGTCAAGGTTTGTCGGCTTATCCGTCCGCTGGCTCCTGTCTCCTGGCTACTTGCTCTCTAAGCTTCAATCCCCACATCCTCACGTCCCTTCACGCGTTTTTCGTCAACGATCGGATAGATGATATGGGTAATGAGCGAATTAATGCGCGCGAGGTTCCCGATCATGTCAAGATGAATATGGCTCGTTTCAATGGATTCCCGGTACCCCTTGCGGAGCCGGTCAAGGTGCGCCTGGACCAGCTCTCGCTCGAGCATGCCGATTTCTTCCTTGTTCCGAAGCACCTGTTCCGCAAGGACCAGGTCGTTGCTCCCGAATGCCGAGATGGCGGTATCAAAGTTGTCGATCACTTTTCTGTGGAAGAGGACGATCTCTTCCAGCCCTTCCGGAGAGAAGGTGATCCCTTTGCTGATCCGCTTCAGCGCCAAGGGCATGATGTTCCGGTCTATGATATCTCCTATATTCTCCAGGTTGCGGGAGATCTCGAGCACCGCCATCGAGCGCCGGGACTGGGCCTCGGTCAGATGCGACGATGAAAGCCGGGTGATGTAGAGCCGGATATGCCGGTCAAGAAGGTCGACCAGGTTGTCCTTGTTCTTGATGGCGGTGATGGTCTCGGGATCGTCGCTCTGGAAAACCTTGACCGCGTCGTTCAGCATCTCCCTCACGATGTCCGACACCCGGAGCGCCTCCCGGCTTGCCTGTCCCAACGCCAGCGCGGGCGTACCAAGCACGTGCTCGTCGAGGTACTGGGGCCCGACCTTTTTTTCTTTCTCCTCTTCAGGCACCAATTTCATGACCAGCTTCGAGAAGGGACCGATAAGGGGCAGGAAGACCACCGCCATGATAATATTGAACAGCGTATTGGCATTTGCGATCTGCCGGGTGAGGTCCGGGGACGTGGTGGTGACCAGATGCGAAAAGGGCGCGAGGAGCGGCAGGAAGAGCAGAACGCCGAATACTTTAAAGAGCAGGTGAGCCCAGGCAACGCGTCTCGCCTCGGCCGGTGAACGCAGGCTTGCAAGGAACGCCGTGGCGCAGGTGCCGATATTGGCGCCCAGGACGATGTAGATCGCGGCGGGAAGCGGCATCAGGCCGCTCGAGGCGAGGACAAGTGCAACGCCCATGGTCGCCGCGCTGCTGTGGATCAGGGCTGTCACAGCCGCGGAGAGCACGATCGCGATGATCGGAGTATCCGTGAGGGCGATAAAGACCTGGCGGAACAGCTCGTTGCTTTGGAGCGGCGTTAAGGCCTCGATCATAAGCTTGATAGAGAGGAACACAAAGCCGAAACCGAGCACACCCTGGCCGAAGTTCCTGGAGAGCATTTTTTTGGCAAACAGGGTGAAAGACAGGCCGATCCCGACAAGAAGCACGGCATAATCGTAGACGTGGAAGGCGATGAGTTGGACGGTAAGTGTGGCGCCGATGTCCGCGCCGAGGATAACTCCAAGGGTCTGGCGGAAGCTCATGAGCCCGGCGCTTACGAACCCGACAAGCATGACCGAGGTGGCGCTGCTCGACTGGATGAGACCGGTGATGAACGCCCCGCCGCCCACGGCCGCGAGCCGGTTGCTCGTGAGGGACCGGAGCAGCGAGCGGATCTTGGAACCGGCGGCATTCTGGAGTCCGTCATTCAGGAGCTTGATGCCGTAGAGCAGAAGAAGCATCCCGCCGAAGAGGCTGATGAATATCATGGAACTACTATGCCTATTTTTTTCCCGTTCGTCAACGGGAAACTGATGGAAGACGCGTTCTGAAGATATTGATAGGCTGATGACTCATAGATTGCTTTCTGTTGGTTGTCATTCTGAGCGCAGCGAAGAATCTTGTATTCTCAAGCTGCGGCGAGACCCTTTACGGAACCTCCCCTGAGCAAGATTCTTCACTTCGCTCCGCTTCGTTCAGAATGACGGCGAAGGGTTCAAGGTGACAGTTTGACAAAAAGCAGGACACTTCCGGAAGTTGTCATGTGACCCTCAGAACCTTTGCGCCGCGGACCTTGCGCTCCTTCAGTTCAATGAGGGCCTTATTTGCTTCTTCAAGAGTATACTCCTGGATCTCCGGTCTGATCGATATCAATGCGGCCAGTTTCAGAAAATCCTCGACATCTTTTCTCGTGATGTTCGCAACGCTCTTGATCTCTTTCTCCATCCAAAGA
Organism: Nitrospirota bacterium; assembly: GCA_049793155.1. Lineage (GTDB taxonomy): Bacteria > Nitrospirota > UBA9217 > UBA9217 > UBA9217 > JALNZF01. Next base: position 19,563 of record JBARBN010000055.1, on the reverse strand, counting down.
TCACGTGAATAGTCGAGCTCAAGCAGCGCCTTCTTGTCCCCTTCCTCTTTCCGGATGGCATTGATCACGAGACGTCCGCCTTTCTCCAGGTTCCGCATCGCCCCGACCACGGGCTTCCAAGCAGGGGTCGTATCGATGATGGCACGCAGCTTTTCAGGTGATAGCTCTTCAGTACTGCCGGCCCAGACAGCGCCAAGTTCCTGCGCGAATGTCCTTTCCTCCTCGGTGCGGGAGAAGACGAACACCTTAGAATTCGGGTTGAGGTGTTTGGCCATCTTCAGTACCAGGTGTGCCGAGGCCCCAAATCCCGTAAGTCCCAGGTTGCTCCCATCGTGCAGTGCGGTAAGACGAAGGGATCGATAGCCGATGGCCCCCGCGCATAAGAGCGGTGCTGCCTCCGCATCGGACAGCAATTCCGGGATGAGGTAAGCAAAATTCTCGTGTACCGTAGCATATTCCGCATACCCGCCATGGGCATCCCTGCCGGTGGCCTTGAAGTCATCACAAAGGTTCTCCATGCCGGATTTGCAGAAATCGCACACGCCGCAGGCAGAATGGATCCAGGCGATCCCCACTCTATCGCCTTCTCTGAATCTGCCTGCTCCGCGTCCCTGTTTCACAACACGTCCGACGACCTGATGTCCCGGTATGACAGGAAATTGAGACGGTGGTGTTCGGCCTTCTATCTCGTCCAGCTCGGTGTGGCACACGCCGCAGACCGAAACCTTCAGCAGTATTTCGTGCTCTTTTGGATCAGGGATCGGCATATCGACGAGATCGAGAGGAGACCTGTTTTCGGCAAGAGACGTGATATGTTTGAGAACCATGGCCTTCATGATATATACCTCGGATAAGTGATGATGGCAAATGTCCGACAACTTGAGTTACAGGGATATTTGCATCTGAATTTATTATAACAGAATGTATTTGGGATATCGCGCAGTCAGACTTGGCTGCTCATCCGCTATGGAAGTGATCGTCGTGGCGGGTTGCCGGGAGAGGGCGCAACATCTCTTCCATTGACAATGAACTTAGATACTATTAAAATACTTTTGTAGTCCATAATAGTTGCAGTTTTGGGAAGGTTAAGGCATGGGAATTCTGCATCGCATTGACGGTGACATAGTAGAGATTATTGTGGCTGGTCATTTTTCGATCGACGAGCTACTTACCGGATTTCGCTTGACGATTGAAGATGAGCACCTTCCCCCCAATTCGCTTGTGCTGATCAACGTGACTGATTCGGAGGAGATTCCGCCATTTGAAGTGATTAAACAGATTTCAATGATTCTCAGCGCAGGAAGTAAGAAGCTGGGGTCTCGTATAGCGATCGTAGTTGCACAAACCGTTCGCTACGGGAGAGCGCGGCAATTGGGCATGTTGCTTGAATATGCCGGTCTCCAGTCACAACCGTTTTACGACCGAAAGACTGCTGTTGAGTGGCTGCATGCTGAAGAGGTATAGCGTGGGAACGCCGGAACACCTCAATATTGACGCAGCTTACTGATAATAAAAAGTTCCTCCAACCAAGGGATCGAGCCGAAGAAGCGCGGCTCATCCTTGGCATTCCTTTACATCCTCCCGCTCCCCTTCCTTACGAACGCCATCTCCTCATCGCGGTTATGAACAAAACCATCCAGCTTCGCGTCCAGAAGTTCCGCGAGGATCTTTTTATAACGCGGTCCGGGCGGGATTCCCATCTTTTTAAGGTCGTCTCCGCTCAGTTCCACCCTGACGTTGCGAAGTGAGGTAAGGTAAAGAGAAATATACTTCTTGGCCTTTTCCTGCTTTGCCTTGGCCATCATCAACAAAAGCGATCCGGTATCAAGGGTTGCGAGAAGGTCATAAACGCGGCTGGGCGCGAGCTTCGGTTCTTTGTAAAACGCGGCGAGCACTTCGCGGTACCGCTTGCGTGAATCCCGCACCCGTTCCCTGGTCCTGACCGGGACCGAAAGCCTTTCGAGAGTCTCGTCCACCGGCTTGTCCTTCATCCGGTCGAGCAGCCCCAGAAAGTACACAAACCATGTCTCGACCGTGAGTTCCAGATACAGAAGCCTGAACCACGTGAGCGTCTCCCCGATCCCGGTAAAGAGACGGTCCGTTTCAGTCGTTGCCTTCAGATCGGGATGGAGGAACTTCAGCAGGTCGAAGTACTTCATGCGTTTGAGGAGCTTCAGCGGTTCCGCCTCTGAGAACAGCAGGACGATTTCCGCATTCATCCGCTTGCCGGTCAGCCGGTCGAAGACCTTCATGCTCACGGCGCTCTTGATCAGGTTCTCGGTATGCTTGCTGAGTTTGAGATCGAACCGCTGTTCGAACCGGATAGCCCGGAGCACGCGTGTGGGGTCCTCCACGAACGAGAGACTGTGCAGCACGCGGATTGTCTTCTCCTTGATATCGCGCAGGCCACCGAAGAAATCGATGAGCTCTCCGTAGTTCTTCCGGTTCAAACGGACCGCAAGCGTGTTGATCGTGAAGTCGCGTCGATAGAGGTCCTTTTTGATGGATGACAGCTCCACGGTGGGCAGGGCCGCGGGTGATTCGTAATACTCGAGCCGGGCCGTGGCTATGTCGAGCTTCAGCCTGTTCGGCAGCACGACGACGGCGGTGCCGAACTTGACATGGGTCTTTATGTGCCCGCCGGTGTGCTTCACCAGCATGCCCGCGAAGACGATGCCGTCACCCTCGACCACGATATCGATATCCAGGTTCGTGACCCGCAGGAACAGGTCCCGCACAATTCCGCCCACGAGATAGACCGGAAAGCCGGCCTCGTCGGCGACCGCGCCGACCGACTTGAGGGCATCTCGTACCTCAGGGGGGACGCGTTCTTCGATCAATCCCTGGACATTCCTGGTGGAACGGAGCATGACCGCTTCGGACCCGGTCACCTCGGCCAGACGCTCTTCGTGGAGAGACCGCAGGAGATCGGTACGGGTTATCGCGCCCACGAGCGCGCGATTTTTGTCGATCACCGGGAGAAATCGCTGGTGTTCCTCGATCATGATCTTTTCGAGCAGTCCCATGGGCATGTCGAGAGACGCGACCGGACCGCCGGTAGTCATGAATTCATTGACCTTCTTTTTCCCCAGCTCATGGAAGAGCGCCTTCTGTACGACCTCACGGGTAATGATGCCAAGAAGCTTTTCATCGCCCATGATCGGCAGTACGTTCACACCGAACCGGGTCATGGCTTCGCCCGCGTCAGCGATCGTGCTGCCTGACGGGATGGTCTTGACCGGCGAGGACATGACCTCGCTCGCCACCTGTCCGGGTTTGATATGACGTTTGAGAAGCTCGATCAGGCGCTCAGCTGTCTGCACGTGCGTCATGTCCCGGACCACCGCCGATGCCGCCGTGGGGTGTCCGCCGCCTCCAAGGTCCCCGAGCACCACGCCGACATTAACCTGGGGGATCCTGCTGCGGGCGATCACGTGAGTCTTGTCGCCCATTTGCACCACGAGAAAGAGCACGTCGAGACCTTCCATGTCCCTGATCTTATGCGCAAGGACCGCGAGGTCCGGAACGTAATGCGTGACCGCGAGCGTTGCGATCACAACCGGCACACCGTTGATGTCGTAGCTATTGGCGGATTCGATCAGGTTGTTCAGGACCGCGACCTGTTCAACGGTCAGTTCCCGCGAGATGAAATCTGCGACGATATTGAGCTGAGCACCCTGTGAGAGCAGGTAGGCGACAACCAGCACGTCCCGCTCCGTGGTGGATACGAAGGTGAGCGAGCCGGTCTCTTCATAAATGCCGAGAGCGAAGATGGTCGCCTCGAGCGGCGTGATCGGGATGGACTTTTGTCTCAGTAGTTCCACCATGATCGTGGTGGTCGCCCCGACCTCTTCCACGATCTCGAGATCTCCCCTGATATCGCCGGCCGTTGACGGGTGGTGATCGTACACGGTCACTCTCACTTCAGGGCGACGCTTGAGCGCGCCCGCGAGTTTCCCGAGGCGTGTGGAATTCCGGTTATCGACTATGATAAGCCCGGTGATGCTGTCCACATCGATGTTCTTAAGACGACCGACCTCGAGCGCGTACAACGCCGACTGGAGAAAAAAATCCCGCATGCTCTTTTCCTGCGACCCGGGAAACACAAGCCGGGCCCCTGGATGGAGCTTCTTCGCCGCGACCATGGAGGCCAGGGCGTCGAAATCAGCGTTCGTATGACTGGTTATGATTTCCATAGATTGCAGCAGTCTGAAGAGTCTTTTGAGTCTAACGGGTCTAACGAGTTGCACTGTAAACTCTACAAACTCTTTAGACTCTATGAACTCTATAGACTCTTTTATCCCCTTGGATGATACTTCTCATGCACCTTCTTGAGCCGTTCCCGGGAAACATGCGTGTAGATCTGCGTTGTAGAAATATCAGAATGGCCGAGCATGGCCTGCACTGCCCGCAGATCGGCGCCGTTATCAAGCATGTGCGTTGCAAAGGAGTGGCGAAGCGTATGCGGTGAGATGGTCCTGTTGATACCGGCTTTCAATGCATAATGCTTGATCCGCATCCAGAACATCTGACGGGACATTCCCCTGCGCCTTGAACTGATGAACAACTGGTCGGCATCCCTGCCTTTCAACAGTGCGGCACGCCCGCTCGCGAGATACCGGGAGATCGCGGCCATGGCGATCTCACCCATGGGCACGGCCCGCTCCTTCGATCCTTTCCCCATCACGACCAGATAGCCCCGTTCAAGATTGATATCACGCAGCTTGAGCCCCACCAGTTCGCTCACGCGAAGGCCGGTGGCATACAACAACTCAAGCATGGCCTTGTCACGAAGCCCAAGAAGGGTGGCGGGTTCTGGTTGTCCGAGAAGCGCGTCCACATCGGCAGTGGAGAGGGTCTTGGGAAGGCGTTTCCATCCCCGCGGCGTCTCGATGTTCTCGGTAGGATCGATGCGCGCGTGTTCGTCGGTCATGAGATACTTGTGGAATCCCCTGACTGCGGCAAGGCACCGGGCGGCGGATGGGGTGGAGATGCCCTCCGATGAAAGATGGGCCATGAACGAAACCACGTCGGGCCGGGCGATGTTGTCGGGGTCTTTGGCCCTCATAAAGAAGAGGTATTTGCGAAGGTCCCGTTCATAGGACTCCAGGGTGTTCCGCGCAAGCCCTTTTTCCACGGCCAGGTAATTGAGAAAGTTCGCGAGAAGTGTTTCTTCCATGGTAGACAGTCACCACACAAAGTTTAATCTTGAATAGAGCCTTTAGGCACGGAAGAACCAGATTAAAAATATGATAACGGCGGATATAAAATAGAGTAAGTATTAGTTCTTAACCTCTTGTGTGAACTGCATTAAGGAGAATCCGATTTTATCCGACTCTTATCCGCCTTTATCCGTGGCAAAGGCCGTTTTTCATGCGGCGCATTTCACCCGACATTTACCGTGCCGATGAGGTTCTTGATATCATTTATTCCCTGGTCGCGCATGAACGTCTCGATCCCTTCGATCACGTTGAGCGTCGCCCGGGGATCGATGAAATTCGCTGTTCCCACGGCGACAGCCGAGGCGCCGGCGAGAATGAATTCGAGCGCGTCCTCGCCGGTGACGATGCCGCCCATGCCGATAATCGGGAGCGGCACTGCGTTCGCAGCCTGCCATACCATGCGCACGGCCACGGGCCGGATGGCAGGACCGGACAGGCCCCCGGTGCAGTTCGCGAGCCGCGGCTTCCTGCAGCGCACATCGATGGCCATGCCGAGGAGCGTGTTGATGAGCGACAGACCGTCGCATCCCGCGTCGAGGGCGGCGTGGGCGAATTCGGTGATATCGGTCACGTTCGGTGAAAGCTTTGCGATGACCGGCAGCCTCGTGGCCTTCCGGACCGCCGAAAGAAGTTCGAACGCCGCCTTGACGTTCGTGCCAAACATGATGCCGCCCGCCTTCACGTTCGGGCATGAGATGTTCACTTCCAGACCGGACACGCCGGGAACGTCGTCGAGCCGCTCCGTGACACCGACATACTCTTCAAGACTGTACCCGAAGATGTTCACGATCACCGCGGTGTCGAACTGCCTGAGATACGGAAGTTTCCGGTTGATGAACACGTCAACGCCGGGGTTCTCGAGCCCGATGGCGTTCAACATGCCTGACGGCGTCTCCCAGATCCGTGGCACCGGGTTGCCTTTGATCGGGTTGAGCGAGACGCCTTTGACGATCACGCCGCCGAGCTTGTTCAGGTCAACGAACTCCGCAAATTCCTCGCCGTATCCGAAGGTGCCGGACGCGGTCAGGACCGGGTTCTTGAGCTTGATCCCGGCAAAGTCGATACTCAGATCAGGTTTTATTGTGGACTTTGCTGGCATACTATTCACCGTCCATCCGACTGATCGGTCTGATCGGACTGATCAGTCTGACCTGCTCCCCCCACTCGACCTCCCGCGAATCGAACACGGGCCCCTCTTTGCAGGCTCGTTTGTAACCTCCCGCCTTCATCGGGACCGAACAGCCCATGCACACGCCAAACCCGCAGGCCATGCGCTCCTCCGTTGAGACATAACAGGTGATCGAGTGTTCCGCGGCGATCCTGCTCACCGCGGCCAGCATTGCATGAGGGCCGCAGGCATAGAGCACAAAATGGGTCTTCCGCTCCTCCTTCGTCAGGAACTCATTCAGGATGTCCGTCGACATCCCCTGTCGTCCCGAGCTCCCGTCCTCGGTTGCAATAGTCACTTTGTGTGTATGTTCCCGGAGACTTTTCAGAACGCAGACCGGCGGCAGGCACTCTTTGTTCCGTGCCCCGATAAATACCTGTGCCCGGCCTTTGGCGCGAAGGGACAAAAAATGCAGCGGAGGAAAGCCGCTCCCCCCGGTGACCAAAATGGGCGTAAGGGATCTGTCCGGCATCGGGAATCCTTTTCCCAACGGTCCGAGCAGTGAGAGCGTTTGACCGGCTTCCGCGCGGGTAAGGAGTGCCGTTCCCCGGCCCGCGACGCGGTACAATATTTCGATGGATGATCTTGAAAGTACGGAAGATATGCCGAAGGGCCGGGCAAGAAGGGGATCCAGGTTCTCTGTTACTCTGAGCATCACGAACTGGCCGGGGACAGCGGCAGCTGCTGCTTCCGGCGCCCCGAGCACGAGACGGTAATATCCCCTGCCCACGGGCACGTGCGAACGTATCGTTGCCTTGTGCAGCTTAGTCAAGGGTTATCTCGATCTCCTGTATCTCGTACTCCACGGTCTTGGCCGGTGTCTTGATCGTCACTACGTCAGCGACCTTGTGACCGATGAGCGCCTTGCCGACGGGGGATTGGATCGATATCTTCCCCTTTTTAAAATCTGCCTCTTCCTGCCCTACCAGCATGTACTTTTTTGTTTCGCCGGACTCGGTGTCCGCAAGCGTGACGGTCGCGCCGAAAACCACCTTCTCATTCGAAAGCTTCGAGACATCAATGATCTGGGCATTCGCGAGCTTATTCTGCAATTCACGCTTTTTGGCGTCGAGCATGCCCTGCTTTTCCTTCGCCGAGTGGAACTCGGCATTCTCAGAGATATCTCCGTGCGACCGTGCTTCCTCAATGTCCCGGATGTTCTTGGGACGCTCGACCTTGATAATATGATCGAGCTCCTGTTTGAGCTTCTCGTAGCCATCTTTGGTCATGGGGATCTTTTGTGTCATTTTGAATGATGCTCCTGTAAAGACTTCACCTGCAAGGGTCTTGTTTTGATCGCCGAGATACCGCGGACCGCGGCCTTTGCAGCCGAGGTCGTGGTAAAATAGGGGATGCCCTTCACGAGCGTCGTGCGCCTGATGGAATAGGAATCCTTCTGAGCCTCGGCGCCGTATACGGTGTTGATCACCAGGTCGATCTTCATATCGGTTATCTGGTCGACGATGTGCGGCCTGCCCTCGGTCACCTTGTTCACGGTCTCGACCGTTATGCCCCTCTTCCTCAGGTACTCGGCGGTGCCCCTCGTTGCCACAATGGAAAATCCTGCATTCTGTAATCCCTGCGCTACCTCAAGCAATCCCGGTTTGTCCTTGTCCTTAACGCTGAGGAATACGCGACCCGACACGGGCATGGGATTTCCGGCAGCCATCTGGGACTTGGCAAAGGCCATGCCGAAATCCTCGTCAATGCCCATGACCTCGCCGGTAGACTTCATTTCCGGGCCAAGCAGTGTGTCTACGCCCGGGAACTTGGCAAAGGGAAAGACCGCTTCCTTGACCGAGATGTGCTTGATCTTCACCTCGGCGGTGAAGCCAAGTTCGACAAGAGTCTTGCCCGCCATCACCCGGGCTGCAAGCTTGGCGAGCGGTACGCCGATGGCCTTGCTCACGAACGGGACGGTCCGCGATGCCCGCGGGTTCACTTCTAGAACGAAGATCCTTCCCTCTTTCACCGCGAACTGTATGTTCATAAGACCGACCACGCCGAGCTCAAGCGCGAGCATCCGCGCCTGCCGGTCGATCTCTCGAATGATATCCGGCGGCAGCGAGAACGGCGGCAGCGAACACGCGGAATCGCCGGAGTGCACGCCTGCTTCCTCAATATGCTCCATGATGCCCGCGACGACAACGGTCGTTCCATCGGAGATCGCGTCAACGTCCATCTCGATGGCGTCTTCCAGATACTTGTCAACGAGCACCGGCCTGTCCGGGGACGCCTTCACGGCGCGGGACATGTAATTCCGGACGCTCTCTTCGTCATAGACGATCTCCATGGCCCTGCCGCCCAGCACGTAGGACGGCCGCACCATGACGGGGTACCCGATGCGGTTCGCGGCTTCCACAGCCTCATCGCAGGACACGGCCGTGCCGCTCTCGGCCTGGAGGAGTCCGAGCTTGTCGATAAGCTCCTTGAACCTCTTGCGGTCCTCGGCGCGGTCGATGCTGTCGGGCGATGTGCCAAGGATGCGCACGCCCTCTTTCTCGAGCGGCACCGCCAGTTTGAGCGGCGTCTGGCCTCCAAACTGCACGATCACCCCAACGGGCTTCTCCCGATTTATAATATGTAAAACATCTTCAAGTGTCAAGGGCTCAAAATAGAGCCGGTCCGAGGTGTCATAGTCCGTACTCACGGTCTCGGGATTGCAGTTCACCATGATGGTCTCGTACTCGTCTTCCTTGAGCGCGAAGGCAGCGTGCACGCAGCAGTAGTCGAACTCGATGCCCTGCCCGATCCTGTTCGGCCCCCCGCCGAGGATCACGATCTTTTTACGCTCCGTCGGATTTGCCTCGCATTCCGCCGTTACCTGTCCCCTGCCCCCTGACCCCTGCCCCCCGATAGTGAAGAACGGTTTCTCATACGTCGAATACAGATACGGCGTATGCGCCTCGAACTCCGCAGCGCAGGTGTCCACGGTCTTGAACACCGGGATAATGCCGAGTTCCATCCGCTTTTTTCGGACAGCGCTTTCCGTTGTGGTAAGGAGTTTGGCAAGCCTGCGGTCCGAAAATCCGTATTCCTTCGCCCGCCTGAGCGGGTGATCGATCGAGGAAGACGTGTCGTTCAATATGCCCGCCCCCATGTCCCGGATCGATTGTTCCATATCCGTGATCTGCTTGATCTGATGCAGGAACCATCGGTCGATCCTGGAAAGTCCGAACACCTCGTCTACGGTCATTCCGGTACGGAAACCGTCGGCGATGTACCAGATCCTCTCCCAGTTGGGTACGCTGATCTTCTGCCGGATATCGGCGATCCCGTGTTCGGCCTCTCCGTCGCGGTCGCGGCGGGACTCGAGGCCGTAGCGGTCTATCTCGAGCGAACGAAGCGCTTTCTGGAAAGATTCCTTGAACGTCCTGCCGATGGACATTGCCTCTCCCACGGACTTCATTTGCGTCGTCAGCGTTGCATCGGCCTGGGGAAACTTCTCGAAGGCAAAACGGGGAAACTTTACGACCACGTAGTCGATGGTAGGCTCGAATGACGCAGGGGTGGCCTTGGTGATGTCGTTCGTGATCTCGTCAAGGGTATAGCCTACCGCCAGCTTTGCCGCGATCTTGGCGATGGCGAAGCCCGTGGCCTTCGACGCAAGCGCCGAGCTCCTTGAGACGCGGGGGTTCATCTCGATAACGAACATCCGTCCGTCATCGGGATTGACCGCGAACTGGATGTTCGATCCGCCGGTATCCACGCCGATCTCACGAATGATCCGGAGCGACGCGTCGCGCATGAGCTGGTATTCTTTGTCCGTCAACGTCTGCGCGGGCGCCACGGTGATGCTGTCGCCGGTGTGGATGCCCATGGGATCCAGGTTCTCGATGGAGCAGACGATCACCACGTTGTCCGCGGTATCGCGCATCACTTCGAGCTCGAACTCCTTCCATCCCACGACCGATTCCTCGACCAGCACCTGGCGCACCGGGCTCGCCTCGAGACCCCTTGTAATGAGATCAGTAAATTCCTCGCGATTGTACGCGATGCCGCCTCCGGTGCCGCCCAGCGTAAACGCCGGCCGCAGGATCGCGGGAAAGCCGACCTTCTCAAGGATCTCGTATGCCTGCTCCCGGCTGGTGGCAAACCCGCTTTTCGGCACTTCGAGACCGATATTTTCCATGGCCTTTTTGAAAAGCTCGCGGTCCTCTGCCTTCTTGATGGCTGGCAGTTTTGCGCCGATCAGCTCGACCTTATATTTCGCGAGCACCCCTGACTCTGCAAGAGAAACTGCCGCATTGAGCGCGGTCTGGCCGCCCATGGTCGGCAGAATCGCATCGGGCCGTTCACGCTCGATGATCTTTTCGAGGACCTCGGGAGTGATCGGTTCGATATAGGTCCGGTGGGCCATGTCAGGGTCCGTCATGATCGTGGCCGGGTTCGAGTTCACGAGAACGATCTCGTACCCTTCTTCTTTCAGCGCCTTGCAGGCCTGCACGCCCGAGTAGTCGAATTCGCAGGCCTGCCCGATCACGATCGGACCCGCACCGATGATGAGGATCTTTTTAATGTCTGTCCGTTTCGGCATTCAATTCCCCTCATATACTAAAGCAAATCTTTTTTTTCCGCAGAGAACGCAGAGTTCGCAGAGTAATTCCAAGGACTTTTTACGGGATAACGGGATCGGCAGAATTTACTCACTAACATCAAATCAGATTTCATCCTGTTCGGCCCGTCAATAAGCTTTGCTTTTCTCCGAGTCTCGGCGCCCCCGTGGCGAATGTTTATTTATTCGTGTTCCTGCACCCAGCCGTTCTCCAAACCGTACTTCAGCATGATCTGCCAGGCATCCTCATATTCCTCAGGCGTGATCCTGCGATTTATCTCTTTGAGCTCCCGGGCGCGGTATGCGGGGAAGTACTGCGACATAAGACTGATGTAAACGTCCTTTGATATTTCCCCGGCAAGGAACTTCATGATACCCTCGGTGCCCGATAATACGCCCGGCAGTACCAGATGTCGTATGATCAAACCCCGCTTTGCCACCCCGTTCTCATCGAGTACAAGGTTTCCAACCTGCCGGTACATCTCTTTTACAGCCGCCCGATTGATCTCCGGATAATCGGGTGCGATCGAATATTTCATTCCAGCATCATTGTCCGAGTACCGCATATCCGGAAGATAAATATCAACGATGCCGTTGAGCAGTCCGAGGGTTTCCAATGACTCGTACCCGCTCGTATTATAGACGATCGGCAGGTTAAAGCCGCGTTCCCTTGCAATCCCGAGCGCCTTCAGGATCTGCGGCATGAAATGGGTCGGCGTAACCAGGTTCAGGTTGTGACAGCCTTGCTCCTGCAGAGAGAGCATCTGACACGCAAGTTCGCCGACCGTCCGCTCCGTGCCGTTCCCCATCTGGCTGATCGGATAGTTCTGGCAGTACGCGCACTTCAGGTTGCAGTTGGTGAAAAAGATGGTTCCCGAGCCCCTGGTGCCTGAGAGCGGGGGCTCCTCGCCGTGGTGCGGGCTCACGCTTGAGATGATCGGATTCAGTCCCGACCGGCAAAAACCAAGCTTGTCATTCTTCAGGCGGTTCACCCCGCATTCGCGGGGGCAGATGCGGCAGCTTTCAAGGAGCCGGTAGGCAAGCTCGATGCGTGATTGCAATTCAATATTAGAAATCGTTAAAAGCATAAAACAACTCTGTCTCTCGCGGAGCCGCAGAGTCGCAAAGGAAAGACTATACTCATCGTTATGTCATTCCCGAAGGTTCCATCGGGAATATGGTTTAAGTCACATAAAACAAACCAGATCCCCGATAGAAACACTCGAGGATGACGGCAAGAAGGTTCAAAAACCTCCGCGTCTCTGCGCCTCTGCGAGAAAACTAATTCTTCCGCTCTTTCTCCATCATATCAATAAACCGTTTGAACAGATACCTGCTGTCGTGCGGGCCCGGAGACGCCTCAGGATGGTACTGAACCGAGAACGCGGGCAGGCTCTTGTGCTGAAAACCCTCGCAGGTATTGTCGTTCAGGTTCACATGCGTCATGACAACCTGGTCCTTTACCGTTTCCATATCCACCGCGAAGCCGTGATTTTCCGCCGCGATCTCCACTTTGCGGGTTTCAAGGTCCATGATCGGCTGGTTGCCGCCATGATGGCCGAACTTGAGTTTGTACGTCCTTCCACCAAGGGCAAGTCCGAAAAGCTGCTGACCCAGGCAAATGCCGAAGATCGGCTTTTTGCCAAGCAGCTTTTTTATGTTCTCGATCGCATAGATGACGGGCTCCGGATCTCCGGGGCCGTTCGAAAGGAAGACGCCATCAGGGTTCATGGCCAGAACTTCCTCGGCAGACATGGTAGCGGGAACAACGGTTACATCACATCCCGCGCTCGTGAGGAGCCGCAGGATATTCCGCTTGATGCCGTAATCATAGGCCACGACGAGATAGCGTGACGATGCCTTCCCTCCATAACCGGTCTTGAGGTCCCAGTCACCTTGATCCCACGTGTACGCTTTTGCGCACGTGACCTCTTTCACCAGATCAAGGCCGCCCATTTTCGGCAGCGCCCTTGCGGAGGCAACGACGCTCTCGGGCTTTATAGCCTTTGTCGTGATGACCCCCGGTTGAGCGCCAAAATCGCGGAGGTGGCGGGTCAGTGCGCGCGTATCGATCCCCTGTATGCCGACGATGCCATTTTCCCTGAGATACTCGTTCAGTGATTTCTTTGCCCGCCAGTTGCTCGGAAAGTCGAGATACTCCTTGACAACGAATCCTTCGGCGTAGGGCCTTGCGGATTCTACATCCTCGTCGTTCACCCCGTAGTTGCCGATCTGCGGGTAGGTCATGGTAACGATCTGGCCTTTGTACGACGGATCGGTCAGAATTTCCTGGTACCCGGTCATGCTCGTGTTGAACACGACCTCGCCGGAAGCCTCACCTTCCGCCCCAAAAGAGTGTCCTTCGAACACCATTCCGTCAGCCAGTGCGAGAACCGCTTTCTTCATACTTGGATCCTTCCCTCATCATTCCGAGCTCTGAACTCCGAACTAAAACCGATCCCTCATCTTGCCGTTGATATCGATAACTTCCCCGCTCACCTTGTCGCCATCCACTGTCACGTGGACAAAGTGATAAAATCCGCCATTCTCTTCCTTATCATAGACCGGCGCGCCGCCTCCTCCGGTGATGATATGAACAATGCCATCTACCATTCTTCTTTGATAGTAATGTTCGTGTCCCGCGAACACAGCGTCCACCTTAAACTTCGCAAAAAGCGATTCAATCCTGTCCCTGCTTTCCGGATACCTGTCAAGACTGTCGTGAGCGTGATGCCCCTTGCCAAGATCGGTATATAAGGGGTGATGCAGGAACACAAATTTGTGTTTCTGAGCTGAATTCGCGAGAACTGTCTCGAGCCATTTGAATTGTTCGCCGGTAATCCTCTTCTCCTGGTCATCCATATATGAGTCGAGGACGATAAACAGTGAATTTCCCGCAACGAACGAGTAATACAGTTCGTTGCCCGGCAAGTCAACCTGTGCTTTAAATGTCTTCTCACTGAACGGTATCTTGGGATTCGCATCGTGATTACCCACGGTCAGAAAGTACGGCACGGTAATAGGCTTTGATAGTGCCCAGAAATTTGCCCAGTCGTTCTTATTCCCGGGTTTTGCGATCATATCACCGGTATTAATAATGAAATCAGGCTTCCGTTCCATTGCCAGTGAAACGATCTTCCTGTAGATATCATCACCGGAGCGATTGTCGCCAAACACCACAAAAGTGAACTTGCCCTGAATCTGTTCAAGGACGGCAAGCTTTTGGGCAATCTGCTGGTCCTGGGCAGCAAATAACGGGGAGACGGCAAGAATAATCAGCAGAAGAACTGATAAAATATTTTTATTCCACAATCCGAGCGCTGCCTTCCCTCGAACATCTCTATCGGGAGAACTCCGCACTAAAGCCTCCCTCCCAGGATTGTCTGCACAGCCCTTCCCTTGATCTGCCATCCATTGAACGGCGTGTTCCTTGACTTTGATCTGAACTGGGAAGAATCAACGGTCCATATAATATTCTGATCGATGATCGTAATGTCCGCATCGGCGCCCGGCGAAAGCGTTCCCTTGTTAATCTTCAGCACCGCCGCCGGATTAAGAGAAAGCTTGCACAGTGCTTCCGTCAGCGTCAATACACCCTCCTCCACCAGCTTGAGCGTCAGCCCGAGAGCGGTCTCAAGCCCCACGACCCCGAAAGGCACATGATCGAACTCACCTGATTTTTCATCCATGCCATGTGGAGCATGGTCCGTGGCGATCACCTCGATGGTCCCGTCCTTGAGGCCCTCTTTGATCGCGGCCACATCTTCCGCGGTGCGAAGAGGTGGATTCATCTTCGCCATGGTATTGTAACCCAGCACCGCTTCATCCGTCAAAGAAAAGTAATGAGGACACGTCTCTGCCGTGACCCTTGCGCCCTTTTTCTTCGCTTCCCGGACCAGATCCACCGAGCCGGCCGTGCTCACATGTGCAATATGCAGCCTGCACCCGGTCAACCCGGCGAGCGAGATGTCACGGGCGGTCATCACCTCTTCGGCAGCGCGGGGGATCCCGCGGAGTCCGAGTTCAGTCGAGATACTGCCTTCGTTCATAACCCCTTTGTCTGACAGCGTACTATCCTCGCAGTGGGATATAATAAGCGTATCGAAGATCTTCGAATATTCCATGGCACGGCGCATCAGCGCCGCATTCATCAACGGCGTGCCGTCATCCGATACTGCAACGCAGCCCGACCGATGCAGTTCACCCATCTCGGCCAGTTCAACTCCCTTCGAACCCTTGGTGATCGCACCAATGGGATAAACCCATGCCGAAGCATTTCTGGCTTGAGAGAGAATGAACTCAGTGATCGATCGGTTGTCATTCACCGGGTTCGTGTTGGGCATGCAGCAAACCGTGGTAAAACCGCCGGACTTTGCCGCGGCCGTTCCGGTCGCGATCGTTTCCTTGTACTCGAACCCCGGCTCCCGTAGATGCACATGCATGTCAACCAGACCGGGCACAACGATCTTGCCCGCGGCATCGATAACCTGCGAGCCATCGGCTGAAAGAGAGCCCGGCTTGCCGAGCTTCGCGATCTTGCCATCGGACACGAGGACGTCGAGCTTCCCATCGATGTTGTTCGCCGGGTCGATAGTGCGGCCATTTTTGATGAGAATATTCATTCAAGCTCCTGGAACACGAATAGCACGAATTATCGAATCTCACGAATCAGCTTCAGCGGGTATATGCGGCGTTCGTCCATTCGTGTCATTCGTGTTTAAATATTTTACGCCTCCGCTTTAGTCCCGCCTGACAGCAGGAACATCACCGCCATCCGCACCGCCACGCCGTTCGTTACCTGGTCGAGGATCACCGACATGCCGTCTGCCACCTCGGACGAGATCTCTACCCCCCGGTTGACGGGCCCCGGGTGCATGACGAGCGCGTGTTTCGCCGCCCGATCGACTCGAGACTGGTTCAAACCATAGAGTCCCGCGTACTCACGCACGCCCGGGAAGAGTCCTGCTGTCTGCCGCTCAAGCTGGAGACGCAGCATCATGACCACATCCGCGCCTTCGATCGCCTTGTCCATGTCGTAATAGACCCGGGCCCC
This sequence comes from Nitrospirota bacterium, assembly GCA_049793155.1. Taxonomy (GTDB): domain Bacteria; phylum Nitrospirota; class UBA9217; order UBA9217; family UBA9217; genus JALNZF01. The sequence goes on along the minus strand of JBARBN010000055.1, from coordinate 3,565 downwards.
AAGGCTTTCAATGCCGGGCGGTATCATGGTCGGCGGACCGCAGACCCTGACATTCGCGCCCATGGTGGTAAACCCGTAAATATTCGACCGGGCGACGCGGCTATGGGTAATGTCCCCCACGATGGCCACGGTGAGACCTTCGAGCTTTCCGAGTTTTTCGCGGGTCGTGAACATATCGAGCAATGCCTGGGTGGGGTGTTCATGAAAACCGTCACCCGCATTGATGACCGCGCTTTTGAGCCTTTTGGAGAGATACTCCGGAGCGCCTGAACAGAAGTGCCGGACGATGATCATGTCGCACTTCATGGCCTCGATGTTGCGGGCCGTGTCGAGGAGCGTCTCGCCTTTGACCACGCTGCTGCTCGAGATAGAGATATTGATCACATCAGCGGACAACCGCTTGGCTGCCAGCTCAAAGGAAGTCCTTGTCCTCGTGCTCGCCTCGTAGAACAGATTGATCACGGTCTTTCCACGGAGCGCCGGCACCTTCTTGATGTCCCGCTCGGAAACGTCTTTGAACGTCGCCGCCGTGTCAAGAATGAGCTTGATCTCATCCGCGGTCATGCCTTTTATGCCAAGCAGGTCTTTAGTACTCAGTGACATAATAAACCTCGGGTCACAGGGTCATGGGTCAGGGATCCAGGGTGCAGGATTTTGTATTTTCGTGACCCTTGCTACTTGACCCTTGACCCTATCTTTCTCATTCTCCCAGGATCACTATTTTCTCTTCCGCTCCGTCCTCCGCCAGCATCACTTCAACTTTCTCCTTTGCCGAGGTCGGGAGGTTCTTGCCCACGTAGTCGGCGCGGATCGGAAGTTCCCGGTGACCTCTGTCCACAAGGACCGCGAGCTGTATGCGTTTCGGCCTGCCGTAGTCCATGATGCTGTTAAGCGCCGCCCTGATGGTCCTCCCGGTAAAAAGCACATCATCCACAAGGACCATGATCTTGTCCTTGATATCGAAGGAAATGTCTGTGGCCTGAAGCACGGGCTGGGATTTGCGGGTGGACAGGTCATCGCGGTACATGGTTATGTCAAGACTTCCCACCGGGACGTCTACCTTCTCGATCTCCTGTATCCTTGCCGCCAGCCGCCTGGCGATGTGCACGCCGCCGCGCTGGATCCCGACGAGTACGATATCCCCGGCCCCTTTGTTCTTTTCCAGAATCTCATGGGCAACCCGTATAAGCGCCCGGTCGATGCCTGCCTTGTCGAGGATGAGTGCTTTTTCTTTTAAATTCATTATTAAAACCTCAACAACTTCTGTTTCTTTCTCAGCCGCTGCTTGCATCGCAGCAAATAACGGTTTCAGTAAAAAGGCACAAAAAAACCTTCTCCCAAACAGGAAGAAGGTAGGCGTATGTGTAGTGATTGATGGTTACGTTCAGCGTTTTCATCTGCAACCCTTCCTGGTCTCACAGGACCAGACTTAAAGAGGATTTCTGCTACTGAATGCACATTACCTCAACCGCCGATATATGTCAAGAATTTTATTGACCGCACACTGTCATGTTGCGCTATGCTCAACTGCTGCCTTGTTCGAAAGAGCGTTATCTCGCGGTAGGTCTGGGAGATTGTCCTCGCGACTTTGATTTCACCGGGGCTTTCGCGCTCGCCGGCTGGATCGGCTTGACCGGTTTTACGGCGCTGGTCATTTCTTTGGAATATTTTTTCATCACAATCTTTTCTGCTTCCATCCAATCCGAGAAATCATTTCCCGAAGTGTACCCGCGCTTCTCATAGAGTCCGTAAGCTACACGCGCGATCTCATCGCGCATATTCTTGTCCATGTTCATATCTCGTTCCTCCCTTCTTATAGTATTTCCTTGTCAGGATATGTCACTCGGATAATAATTAAACAGCAGTAAACTATCCGCACCATAAAACCATAGTCTTATCTACACATCATCCATTCAAAACGTGTATAGAGTTAGTATAGCATAACTAATAATTGTGATAGAAACGCACTCGCCGCACTATCCCTTTATCTTCTTCATCAACCATGCCATGTTTGTGCCGAGGTTCTTCATGGTCTGGACGCCCTCAACATCATTGTTGACTTCGCCCGGCTGCCTGCCCATGCCGATGTTCCAGTAGCTCGATCCCGGAATGATCATCTCACTGATCGTGAAAAAATAATTGAGCGAGTTGAAGACATTGATCGCGCCTGCACGTCTGCACGCCACAACTGCCGCGCCCACCTTGTGCCTGTACATATCAGGGTTCGCGCGCCCTACCATGCCGCATCGCTCGATCAGCGCCTTCATCCCGGCCGACACATCGGCGAAATACGTGGGCGAGCCGAGCAATATCCCATCAGCCTCATCCATCTTCCGGATGCACTCGTTGATGATGTCCTTCTCCACGTTACAGCGCCGGTTCTTTTTCTCGAAACATTTGAAGCAGGCAATGCACCCCTGGATCGGTTTTCCCGCAAGCGAATAGATCTCTGTTTCGATGCCTTCTGCCTTGAGCTCATCGAGTACAAGATTTAAAAGAATCGCGGTGTTTCCGTCCTTCCGCACACTGCCGTTGAATGCGATGACCTTCATAGTTTACCTCCCTGGATACGAATGAATTTGGCCTGATGAATGTTGACGCCTCATTTATAACACAAATTGCCGGCTTTGTAAGAATTAATTTTTCCGGAATGCTACATCTCCATGGCCGAGAATTACCTTTACAACAAGTTGCCGAGCCGCTAAAATTGGGGTACCGAGGTGACGCATGATTGATATGAAAGGTGTGACACGGACGTACCGGCACGGCACCAGGGAAATCCAGGCACTGAACAATATCACGCTCAGCATTCGGACAGCCGAATTCCTTTCTGTCATGGGTCCCTCCGGATCGGGCAAGAGCACGCTTCTGAACCTCATCGGCGGCCTGGATCAGCCGAGCCTCGGAGAAATATTCATTGACGGGACACCGCTCCACGGCATCTCCGACAATGAGCTCACGCTCATCAGGAGGCGGCACGTCGGCTTCATCTTCCAGTTCTTCAACCTGCTTCCCGTCCTGACCGCGGCGGAGAACGTAGGGCTTCCCCTCCTGCTCGAAGGCATCCCGTTCGCAAAGATCAGGCCGAAAGCGGAAGCCTTGCTTCATAAAGTCGGTCTCGGTGAGCGGATAGAACACCGGCCCGAACAGCTCTCGGGCGGCGAAATGCAGCGCGTGGCCATTGCGCGTGCGCTCATCGCGGACCCTGCCGTGCTTCTGGCCGACGAACCCACGGGAAACCTCGATTCTCGCACCAGCGAGGACATTCTCCTGCTGCTCGCCGGACTCCACCGGGAAGGCCAGACCATCGTCATGGTGACCCATGACCAGAAGGCCGCTGCCTACGGCACACGCGTCATAACACTCAGGGACGGCAGCATCGCCGAGGACACGGCGATGAAGAGACTCGGACAAACCTGAACCGGACAATTCATTTTCTCGCAAAGCCGCAAAGGCGCAAAGAAAGTCTTGATTTAAAACAATAAGCCCTTTTTGTTATTGCCGTTCTTTGCGGCCTTTGCGGCTTTGCGAGAGATATGCTTTACGTTTTCGTCTTAATATTTGA
>JBARBN010000054.1:0-22482 GCA_049793155.1 Nitrospirota bacterium | reverse complement strand
AAAATCTCCTCGACCTTCTTTTTGCCGAACCAGAGCTTCTTCGTGAGCGGCGGCCGGTCATAGGGCAGGTGCTTCTCAGCACCGATGAGCAGAATGGCCCCCTCTTTATCGCGCTCACGGATCCCTTCCACGGCAGACGCCCCCGCAAGCCCTCCGCCGACGATGACGTATTTGTATGACTGGTCTCCCATTTTAAAAACCTCCTCGCAAGGACCTGCGGCTCATAGACGCGGGCCTGCAGCATGTTCAAATAACGATGCCTGCTTTTTAGTATAGCACAGGCCGATGGCCCTGTTGAATGTCGGGCATGTAATAGCAAGCCGAAGAAAAAAACGCCCTCCCCTTGCCGGGGAAGGCGTTTTGCGTGAACGTCAATCAGGGTATTAAAAGCGACTTGAGGTAGATATCCCTTATCCTCCGATGATCCTCCGATACAGCTTTTTCGTCAGCTCCTCCGGCTCCAGATCCAGGTCCCGGTTCATCGCGCGTTCGCATCGTTCATAGGTCCGGATCGCCTCTCCGCGCCGGGAGTCCGAATGGTATCGTGTCATGAGCCAGCAGCACGCCTTCTCGTTGCAGGGGTCCGCGGAGAACATCCTCTCGTAGAACCGGAGCGTCCTGTCCCGGTCGCCGGATGACTCTGCGATCGCGGCCGCGTCTTCGAGCGCCCGCAGGTAGCGGATGCGCAATCGGTCCCGCATGGGCGCGGCCCAGTCGCTGTAAAGGTCTTCGGGCAAAAAGTCCCCTTCATAAAGGTCGAATGCCTTCTCGTATTCCCCTGCAAGGTCGCCAGGTTTCCGGCTCGACCTCATGCGGTCCGTCGTGTCCAGATGGTAAAGCAGCTGCCCGACATCGGTCCGAACGACGTCCTTGTTCAGCATGAGGACGCCGTCAGTGTAAATAATGCAGGAAGCGGATGGCCCCGGAAGGTCCTGCGGCTCCAATACCTTGCGCACCCGGTGGAGCATGCTGTTGAATGTCGGCCCGAGCGTATCGGGGTCCATGTCCGGCCAGAGCGTCTCCATTGCACTATCGCGCGACATCGTGTATCCGTCCTGGGCAACGAGCAGTTTGACGAATTGTTTTGCCCGCTTGCTTTTCCACCCGGAATCCCGCACCGGGACCTTGCCCCGCATCGCCCTGAAGCCCCCAAGACAATTAATTTCAAGGAACGGCGTTGTGCCCGGACGGGTCTGGTTTCCGATCAGCCGTGAACAGTAGTCTATGCAGATGTCGTGCGCGAGCGCGGCATTCGCCAACTCAGCCAGTTCAGCGGCACTGAAAAGGGCATAGTAGGTGAACCCCCGCTCCTGCCCGATGGAGAATCCTTCACGCAGGTGCTTGCGCGCGGAATCCGTTTTCTTCATTATCTCATAGAGCCGTGCCAGCACGAGATGCGCATTTGCCTCTTGTTGGGCGGCCTTATTCTGTTGAAGCATCCTAATGGCGGTGAGCAGTTCCTTTTCCGCCTGACGATACTTTTTAAGCTTTGTGTGGATCGCGCCGCTCGCGATGAGGTAGATCGCGTGGAACAGCCTGCTGCCGGATTGCGTCCGTATAGACAGGGCGTAGTCCGATTCTTTTTTGGCCTGGTCAAGCCTGCCCTGGAACAGATAGGCGATCGCGAGCAGATGGGCCGCAGACGCGCTGAAAAAAGCGTTTTGCGAATCTTCGCCCTTGCGTTTACACTCGGTGAGCAGGAGCACAGCGCCTGGGTAATCTCCCTGGGCGATCTTGAGCCATCCGCCGATGTCAAGGGAAAGGAATATCATCGACTCGAGAGCGTGGCTGTCGGCAAGGTCCCTGCACTGGTCAAGACGTTTCTGAGCCTCGGCAAAGTCCCCTGCGAACAGAGATGTCATTGCCGAAACCAGGAGGAGCGCCGCATGGCCGCCAGCCTCATCGGGGATTGCGGCATTCACCTCAAGGCCTCTGGCGACCGTCTCCCTGGCAAGAAGGAAATTACCCTGATAGAGCGCGCAGGGAGTTAAATAAATAGCGGTGGTGATGTGATAAAAATGGTCGCCCTGCCGCCGGAACAGTGCGAGCGCCTGTCTGAGTGCGTCCGAGGCCTGCTGCAGCCTGCCGATGAAGAACCACGCCATTCCCATGGCAAGGAGCAGCCTCGCCCGCGCCCCGGTTTTGTTTGAGGAGCGTCTGGGCCAATGCCGCATCGCGCCCCATGCGCGTAAAATCGCCGCCCGTGTGGAAGCATGCCTCGATAATGCCGCACAGGGAATACATCAGCCCCGAGGTCCGGTTGTAGGACGTCTTGCCGGCCCGAAAGCCCTTGAACGCAAGATCAAAGAACGTGAGGGCAGTGCGGGAATCGGTGAACCGGCATGCCGCGGCACGGGTGAACAGGAACCACGGCCGGTTCCCATATTCAAGCGGAAGCATCTCGATCCACCGGATGAGCGTCCCCATCTGGCCGCTCGCGATCATCTCCTCGCCGCGGGCCTCGATCTGTCTGATAGCCAGATCGAACTGTCCCGAGGCAAGGGAAAGATCGATGCTCCGGACCAGGTCTCCGGTCCTTCTGAAGTAAGCAGCCGCTCGGGTGTACAGCCTTTTCACCTCGGAAGGCCTGGCCTGGGAGATCAGTTTCTTTCGGAGAAACTCGCGGAAGAGCGCGTGGTAGCGGAGCACAAGGGCGTCATCATCCAGTGCCGTGATGAAAAGGTTCCTGTCCCGAAGGTCCTTCACCATCGCTGAAATTGACGCCATGCCCGACGGGGCCGTGCGCGGCAGGCCGGTGAGCAGTTCGATGAGCGGAACGGGAATAAAGTCCACGATCGAGGTCAGGACCAGGAACCGCTGCATTGCCTGCGGAAGGTGCGCGAAAACCTCCTGGGCCAGGTAGTCGAAGACGTGGGTCCGGAACCCCGCTGCGCGACGGTCGACGAGTGCCAGTGCCCGCGCGCCCGGTGCCAGGGTGGAAAGATATTTGTGCATCAGCACGAGACCGGCCGGCCAGCCTTCCGCCGTGCTGTTGATGAGCGCCGCCTCGTTCAGGGAGATATGCATACTGAAGACGATGCTGAACAGGCCCTGAACCTCGCAGTCGGTGAATTTCAAGTCATCACCGCTCAGTTCCCCCACGGACAGAGTTGCGCGAAGCTTCGCTATGTCAAGTTCGGGCCGCACACGGGAAATGATCATGAACCGGACGTGGGGCGGCGTGCAGTCGATCAACTGTTTCATGAAGTGCTGCAGAACGGGCGAGGTGGCGGTGTAATCGTCGAACACGAGCAGACCGGGATTCGTGATGTTCTCGAAGACCTGTTCGATCCATCTGCCGATGTCCTGGCGAATTCCATTGATGCTGTAACGGTTCAGCGGTATGGCTGGGACCGCGGGCACGTTCCCGGGCCAGGCGCGCTGGATCGCCGTGCCCAGCCCTGACAGGAAGACCGCGGGGTTGTCATCCTCCTGGTCCATGGTGTACCACACCGAGGGCGAGGTGAGCGACTGGACGTATCCGGCCGCCAGCGTGCTCTTCCCCTGACCTGCCTGCGCATGGATGATCACCAGCTTCTTGTCTTCCCATTCAAGGAGCTTGTTCGTGAGCCGTTCGCGTTCGAGTATATGGGCGGGCTTCGGCGGGAGAAACTTAGTAAGGTTCATGCGCATACCCCCTGTCAGGTTTAATGCGTAAATGAATCGCAGAAGAAAAACAGCAAAAGTATAGAGATGTTTATTAAATAAATCAACAGAAATTATTCATATATTCCTATTGCGCCGGGTGGGCGCATCCCTTGACAATGCGCCGTGCAGCACCTACACTTTAATTGGAAATCAAATGCCTCTTAAAATGGCAAGAAATATTCTCGCGGCAGCCTATGAGATAAAAGCGGCCACTTAGGACTTCCGCAGAGCTCGCGGAGAAAAGCTTCAGGGTAATACCAAGAAGGCCTTGATTTAACCCTGAGTCCTCTGTGGTGAACGATTTTGACATTATGATGAACGAGAAGGAGGTCCCTGTGGATATCAAAAACCGCGAAATACCGGCAGCCGAACTCAGACCCGCGTGCGATCCAGCGGAATTTCCCTTTACAACCACTGCCGAACTGTCGCTCAGGGACGAGGTCATCGGCCAGAAGCGGGCAGTGAAGGCGATCGAGTTCGGCATCTCCATCCGCAATCACGGGTACAACATCTTCGTGTCCGGAGTCCCGGGCACGGGCAGGAACTCCATTGCCAGATCCATCGTCAAGCGGATCTCCCTGGACCAGCCGGTCCCCGATGACTGGTGCTACATCAACAACTTCAAGGAAGCCGACCGGCCGCGCGCGATCAAACTGCCGCCGGGCAGGGGCCGCGAGTTCAGGAACGATCTCGAGAAGTTCATCGAGTTCATGCAAAGCGAGATCCCCAAGGTCTTCGAATCCAAGGAATATGAAGAACAGAAATCGCGGATCGTGGACGAGGCGGAGAAGGCCAAGGAGGTCCTGTTTGCCGGGACCGGCAAGAGCGCGCTCGAACTGGGGTTTCAGCTGACCATCACCCGCACCGGCATCGTCAAGGTCCCGATGTGGAAGGGCAAGCCGCTGACACCCCAGGAGCTTGGATCCCTCACCTCCGAGCAGCGACGCGAGCTCGAGGAACACGAGAAAAAGGTTGATGCGGAGATACGCGATTTTCTTTCCAAGGCGCGCCTGCTCGATAAAGAGGCGCACGAAAAAGTGCACGAGCTCAACCGGCACGTCGCGCATTTTTCCATGGGGCACCAGCTCGACGACCTGAAGGAGAAGTATCGCGTCAATCCCCGCATTCCGGAATATCTCGCGGAGGTCGAGGAAGACGTCCTGAATAATCTGCGCGAGTTCCTGGGCCAGGCGCCGGAACTGCCGTTCCCGGTCGAGGGCATGGACAAGGCGAGCTTCCTCGAGCGCTACAAGGTGAACCTGATCGTTGACAATGCCCGGACCAAAGGCGGCCCCGTCATTGAGGAGGCCAATCCGACCTACAATAACCTGGTCGGCCGCATCGAGCGCAAGGCGCGGTTCGGGGCTCTCTTCACGAACTTTACCATGATCCGGTCGGGCTCGCTGCTCCAGGCGAACGGCGGTTTCCTTATCCTGAACGCCCTCGACGTCCTGCGCAATCCGTTCTCCTGGGACGCGCTCAAGCGGGTCATTAAAAAAAGCGAGGTGAAGGTCGAGGACCTGTCCGAGCTCTACGGCATTGCGACCGGCGGCCTCAAGGCCGAACCCATCCCGGTCTCGCTCAAACTCATTATGCTCGGCAGCCCCTCGCTCTATTACCTCCTCTACTACTATGACGAAGACTTCCGGGACCTCTTCAAGGTCAAGTCCGACTTCGATACGCAAACCGCCGGCTCGGGAGATGAAAAGATGCGGTATGCGAACTTCATCGGCGCAATGGTGAAACAAGACGGCCTGCTCCCCTTTGACCGGATCGCGGTCGCCGGTGTCGTGGACCATGCCGTGCGCCTTGCCGGAAAACAGAACAAGCTCTCACTCCGTTTCAGCGAACTGTCGGACCTGGTGCGCGAGTCGTCGTACTGGGCGGCACAGGCGGGAAGCGGCGTGGTGACGGCCGAACATGTGGAGAAGGCCCTGGAAGAAAAGGTTTACCGGGCGAATTTGATCGACGAGCGCATCCAGGAGCTGTTCGCCGAGGGGACGCTGATGGTGGATGTTTCAGGCTCCGCGGTCGCGCAGGTGAACGGGCTGTCCGTGTACGATATCGGCGATTTCTCATTCGGCAAACCATCGCGCATCACCAGCCGGGTCTACCTCGGCAAGGCGGGGGTCATCAACATCGAGCGCGAAGCCAAGCTCTCGGGCCGCATCTACAACAAGGGAGTGCTCATCCTCTCGGGCTATCTCGGAGGCGCCTACGCCCAGGACAAGACGCTTTCGGTCTCTGCGACGATTGCCTTTGAGCAGAGCTACGGTGAGGTGGAGGGCGACAGCGCCTCCGCCGCGGAGGTTGTCGCGCTCATCTCAGGCATCATCGAGGCGCCGGTAAAGCAGAACATCGCCATCACCGGCTCGATCAACCAGAAGGGTGAGATCCAGCCGATCGGCGGGGTAAATGAAAAGATCGAAGGCTTCTTTGCCGTCTGCAGGAACCGCGGACTGACGGGAGACCAGGGGGTTATCATACCCGAGCTGAACAGGAAGAACCTGATGCTCAAGAAGGAAGTCGTGGACGCGGTGAAGGACGGCAAATTCCGGATCTATGCGATCAAGACCGTGAATAACGCGCTGGAGATCCTGACCGGACTTCCCGCGGGCGACCGCAACGGGGACGGCGCCTGGCCCGAGGGATCGATCAACTTCCTGGCGGACAAACGGCTCAAGGAAATGTCGAAGAAGCTGAAGGCCGTCGAGAAAGGCGAGGAGAAAAAGGAAAAGACCGAAGAGAACACCGAGTCGGCGCCGCAGAAGACCCCGCCGCCGGCGCAGGCCTGATCGATGAATATGCCGGCGAGCGTTTATTTCATTCGGCCTGTCATGAACAGATGCCGATTTTTGGATGAAGCACAGACTTCACCTGCAATAGTGGCATAGACGATCACCTCGCCATATCCTTTACGGTTGGACGAAAGACCGGAAAAATTGCTTTCATATCTGGTTTGTGAAACGTCCATTTCTATTGGGAACTTCCGGATGACGTTCCCTGCCGGGCAATGGACGGGGCAGAATGTCGACCAAGGTCAGGAAGAAACACAGTCAATACACCGAGCAGGGGCAGATACGCGCACACGTGAGAGACGAATTCTATGCCGCGCTGGTCCGCAAGCTTGCCAAGCACCGCAGCGCCGATTCCACCCATGCCGAAGGCAAATCCGAAGAAGAATCCTGACACAGTACCGACCTTGCCGGGAACGAGTTCCTGAGCAAAAACAAGGATAGCCGAGAAGGCGGAGGCGAGGATAAACCCGATAATGAATGCGAGAATGCCTGTCCACGCCAGATTTGCATAGGGCATGACCAGGGCAAAGGGGGCAGCCCCCAGGATCGAGAGCCAGATCACCCGTTTTCTGCCGATGCGATCGCCCAAGGGACCGCCGAGGACCGTGCCCATCGCAACAGCGAACAGGAAAGCGAAAAGGTGCACCTGCGCCGATTGCACGGATAGATTGAAATGATGCATCAAATAGAAGATGTAATAACTGCTCAGGCTTGCAAGGTAAAAGAACTTTGAGAAAATCAGCACCAGCAGAATGAGGAGAGACAGGACAACGGTCCGCATCGAAAGGACCGGGTGCAGGCCTTGATATGCCCTGGCCTGATGGACGGCAAGCGCCTGACGGCGGCGATACCAGCCGCCAACCTGCCACAGCACCCAGATAGCCAGCAGAGCGGCCAGCGAAAACCAGGCAATGCTTTGTTGACCTTGCGGAATGATGATCCACGCGGCGAGTAGCGGGCCCATCGCCGATCCTGTATTGCCGCCGACTTGGAAGATCGACTGTGCCAGCCCGTGCTGTCCGCCTGAGGCCATGCGGGCCACGCGCGACGATTCGGGGTGAAATATTGAGGAGCCGGTACCGACGATCCCGGCGGCAAGGAGCAGCGTACCGTAGTTCGGCGCCGCCGCCAGCACTAACAGACCGATGAGCGTGAATACCATGCCGAAGGCGAGGGAATAAGGCTTCGGATTACGGTCGGTGTAGAACCCCACCATAGGCTGGAGCAGGGAAGCGGTGACTTGATAGGTGAGCGTGATCAGCCCGATCTGCGCAAAGGTGAGTTGGAACTTTCCCTTGAGCAGAGGATAGATCGCCAGGATCAACGACTGAATCATGTCGTTTAGAAAGTGAGAAAAGCTGATCGCGCCGAGTACTCTGAAACGGATGCGATGCGCCTTGTCCGGCATGCTGTCGGTCATCTTGTCAATTCCGGTCATGAGAAAAATAATACCATGAGCACATCGGCTTAGCTATTGTTTTGTTGGCAACGATGAACAATTCACCAGAATGATCGGCGACTAGACCCCGGGCGTGAGCTCAGGTGTCATTGTTTTTGTCGTGATTTATTTGTGTCGAGAACGCGAATGCAGAACTTCTCTGATCGCGACGCGAATTGTTACAACAGAGGGCGTATTGGCGAGTCTTCCAGACTCATCGATGAACAATCTTCAGGAAAATCCTGTCGTCCTCAGCGGCTGAAGTTCCATCCCATCAATAAATACCGAGGGCGATCCTTTCAGCCCAAGGGACATGGCATTGTCGTCATTGATCCGGTGAAAATTCACCTCTGCCTGGACCTTTTCACTTAACAAAGCAAAAGTGATGTTTTTTCGCAAATCTTCTTCTGAACTATAACGGAGCGACAGATAACAGTCAATTTTCATGATAGGAATCTCTTAATAATTTTTCGTGAATATGCAGAGCTTGCAGAATGCGGGTTGAAATTTGGCGCTCGAATCGCCTGGGCGTCAGTGCAATATACAGGAAGAAGTCTATGCTTTACCTAGCTGTTTGTCAACAGGATGTATTTTAGTGATTCGAAAACGGACCTTCTTTAACCGTCGTTCCCCATCAAGTGCAGGTTTTTTGTGATACAATATCCGTTATAATATCTCAAAAGAGAGGAGGGTGGAATATGACAAAAAGAATTGTAATTGCTTTGGTTCTCGGACTTCTTATCGGTGCTGGAGGAGGCAGTTGGGCCGCGATCAATCAGCCTCATATGATAGCCGCGCTGGAGGCATTGAAAACAGCCAAGATGGAGTTGGAAGCGGCCGAACACAATAAGGGCGGCCATCGCGTAAAAGCTCTTGAACTCGTACATAAGGCGATTGAGCAGACAAAAAAAGGCATAGAAGCCGGCGAAAAGAGAAAATAGTTATCGATGCGATCATGAAGATATAACACTTGGACGGCATTAACAGGCCGTCCTTTTTTTATGGGTAGCCCTCAATTACCGCTTGAATTTCTGAAAAGATACAACTGCTGCAGTGTTCAGGAAGTACGTTCAAGAAAGCAGCTTCCAACCTGCCGGCTTCAACGCGTACCTGTATGAACTCGTAATAACGACGGCGGCTCGCACTCGATGACCATCGCGCGCCCGGTGCCGGGATGACGAAAGCTCAAACTTGCCGCATGAAGCTGGTAGCCGGGATCGCCGGGCAAGGCATGTGTATCCTGCAGGGGCAAACCGCCGGCGCCATACAGAGGGTCGCCAACCAGAGGGTGTCCCGAGGATGCCAGGTGGATGCGGATCTGGTGAGGGCGGCCTGTCTCAATACGTACATCGCAGAGGAAGGAACCTTCGCGGCGTTCGATGACGGCCACGTAAGACAAGGCTGACCTTCCTTCTTGAGACGCGGCATGGACCGATCCGAGCAAGGCGTGCGGCACCGGGCCGATAGGCGTCGAGATCGTCGTCTCATCCCAATCGGGCCGCCCGCTTGCAAGCGCGCGGTAGAGTTTGCCGACCTGTCTTGCCGACCATTGACGCATCAATTCTGCCCGGGCATTCTTGTTACGGGCACACAATACTATACCTGATGTCCATCGACCCAATCGGTGAAGAGGCGCAGCGTCAGGCGCAGTGGCCCGTACGAGATGCAGGAGGGTCGACTCGAGAAAATTCGCGCCGGGAAGCGTAGGTAACCCCGCCGGCTTGTTCACTGCGATCACGTCATCATCTTCATATAAAACGGTAAATGTTTTTGGGGCATCAGGCTCGACCCACGGCGGTCGCTGCCACGCCAGTGCGCTTCCCGCGCGCAGCACCCTGTCAGCATGCGCAGGCAGACCATCGATAAGCACCTGGCCGGACGCAATGCGCGTTGCCCACTCCGTTGATGATGAGTGACGATAGCGCTTGCTCAGATAAACCAGCAGCGTCAGAGAATCAGCAGAAGGGCCGAGTCGTTCACGGTATTCACAGCCTTCGTTAAGATGCGTATTCGTGGCGGGGTCAGGTATTGATTTCATCATTTCGTTTTACGCCAGGGTGAAAAAAACCTTCGCGCCTTTTTCGACCTCTCCCTCGGCCCACATCCGCCCGCTGTGGCGGGTGATAATGCGGTGGGCGATGGCCAGACCGATGCCGATGCCGGGAAACTCGGAATCCGAATGCAGGCGCTGGAAGGGCATAAAGAGCTTGTCGGCATATTTCATATTGAAGCCCGCGCCGTCATCGCGCACATAATATATCGTTTTGCCATCCCTCTCAACAGCCCCGATCTCGATCCTGGCTGTCTGATGCGTACTCGTGAATTTCCATGCATTCTCCATTAGGTTTTGAAGCATCACCTCCATCATAGTCGCATCGCCCTTGACCTTCATATTATCAGCGATCACGAACTCGACCTGTCGCTCCGGATCCCGTTTCTTCAAATCATGCCCTATGACCTGTGCCAAGGCGCTTAGGTTGACGACATTTTCATGCATCTCGCCGCGTGTTGACTTCGCCATCTTCAGCATGGCCTCGATGAGCTGGCTCATCCGCATCGTAGCGGCGGTTATCCTCGAAAGGTAGTCCCTGCCAGCCGCGTCGAGTTTGTCCGGGTAATCTTCGAGCAGCGCGCTGGCAAAACCGCCGATGCTCCGAAGCGGCGTTTTCAAGTCGTGCGACACCGTGTAAGAGAAAGCCTCCAGCTCCCGGTTCACGGCTTCGAGCTCGTATGCCCGTCGCTCCAGTTCAGCATGCGTCGACTGAAGCTCTTCCTGGCCTTTCTTGCGTTCCGTGATATCACGCGCGATCCCGAACAGGCCGGTGACGCGGCCGTCATTATCGAACAACGGACCCTTTGTGGAAAGATAGGTCCGCTTTTCGCCCGATGCGGTTGTGACGACTTCTTCGTAGGTCTTTCGCATTCCGGCCTTCACGACCGCATGGTCGCCTTCCATGACCATCTTTGCCTCTTCCGGCGGGAAGAGGACGGTGTCGTCCTTGCCGAGCACCTCAGGGGACTTTTTCCCGGTGATGCCTTCAGAGGCGGTATTGAAAAGAAGGTAGCGTCCATTCAGGTCCTTCACATAGACCGCATCCGACGTCCCTTCAATGACCGAATGAAGGAGCGCCCTGCTCTTCCTCAGCTCTTCCTCCGCCCGCTTGCGCTCGGTGATGTCTATAGCGGTCATGCGCAGGGACTCAGTCTTGCCGTCGGTCGTGCCGGCCGCGATGCTTTGCAACTGAACATACACGGGAGGCGCATCCGTTCTTCTAATGCTGACTTCGCAGGACTGCCGCGTCTGTTTGAGGAACGCGTCGTCGCAGTGGGCGCGAAAGATCCGCTGATCGGACATGTCCGAGAGAAAGGAGGTGAACGATTTATTGAGCAGCAGGCGTTTACCGAGTGCTAGGAGGTCGGCCCCGCTCTGATTTACTTCGCGTATCATACCACGGTCATCGAGCGTAAAATAGCCGACAGGGGCAAAATCATACAGGTCGGCATACCGGTCGCGGGAAGCCTCGAGCTCTCTTTCGGCCCTGCGCAGCTCCTCGTTTTGCATTTCAAGCTCGATCTGGTGCGTGCCCAGTTCGGTGATAAGCCGTTTCGTGTCCTGCTGGGAAAGCTCATGCAGTCTTTCCGTCTGTTCCTTGAGCTTCAGTTGCGCTTTACGGCGAAGAGCAGCAAGATCGGAAGTTTTTGAATCCGCTTTTTTCATATTATGAGTCCCTCTGTCCTCTTCCCGTCACATCCTCCATCGCAACGAGTATCATCTGCGTCCCGACCTCGTTCTGATTTATACGCCGGGCGTTCAGCAGCATCTTCTTTCTGCCGACGCCTGGAAACTCGTGGTCCACCACGAAGTCCCGGAACTGCGCGCTTTTCGGAAGGATTTCCTCCAGAAGTATCCGGAGTCCCGGGACGTTCCACTGCCCGCTGCCGAGTTCATACACAAGCTTTTTCACGGTCTCTTCCGAAGATACTCCGAAGATCTCGTAGAACGACTTATTCGCAGACATCACCCGGAGGTCCGCATCGAGGACCAGGAGCGGTTCGCGAACGGTGTCCACGATCCCCTCTGCATAGGTGAGGGCGTCCTGGAGCGCCTGGGCCCGCTTTTGCCCGGTGATATCGATGAAGGTGATGACGACTCCGTCGATGACATTTTCAACCGTGCGGTAGGGCAGGACCCGCGCCAGGAACCAGCGGCCATCCAAATGCCGGACCGTTCTTTCCTTTGTCGCGAGGGT
Organism: Nitrospirota bacterium; assembly: GCA_049793155.1. GTDB lineage: Bacteria > Nitrospirota > UBA9217 > UBA9217 > UBA9217 > JALNZF01. Next base: position 10,348 of record JBARBN010000054.1, on the reverse strand, counting down.
CCTGACCGTCTCCTCTGCGTCCGCCACAAGATCGGGATAGTCCAGCTTCACGGAGATGTCGCCCAGGGGCCTGCCAACGTCGGTCTGGATGATGTTAATGAGGTCCGCGAGAGTGGGGGTAAAGCGCTTGATGCGCAGCTTGCTGTCCAGGAATATCGTGGCGATCAGCGTGCTCTCGAGCAGGTTGACGATATCGTTGTTGGCGTCGGAAAGCTCCTCGATCTTGTTCTGCAGTTCGGTGTTTACCGTGACCAGTTCCTCATTCACGGACTGGAGCTCCTCGCGCGAGGTCTCCAGCTCCTCGTTCGTGCTCTGGAGCTCTTCGTTCGAGGATTGCATCTCTTCGTTCAGCGATTTGAGCTCCTCGTTCGAGGTCTCCAGTTCTTCAATGGCGGTCTGGAGGCGCTCTTTTGTGGACTTAAGCTCATACTCCAAGGCTGAGACGCGTTCGTCCGCTCCGGCCTTTGCGCGTCCCGCCGCCTTTGCCGTCGCCTTTGCCGCTTTCTTGTGGCTTTTGGGGACGGCCTGCTCGTTAAATGCGATCAGGAGCAGCCCTTGCAAATGCTCCGGCTGCTTTACGTAGCGGACCTCCAGGTTGACGCTCCTGTGGCTGCCGTTCGATCTGATCTGCAGGCCTTCGAGGACCACGTCTTTTTTTTTGTCCAGGGCCTTGCGCATTGCTGTTCTGAGCTCGATACGCAGGCCCTCGCGCGCCATCTCGAGGATGTTGAGCGCAGCCTTGCCCGAGGCCGGCTCCAGGAACCTGCCGGTGCGGCCGTGGAAAAAAAGGATATCACCATTATCGTTCACCATACAGCTGGGAGGCGCGTACCGCTCGATCAGGAGCTTCTCCATTACGCTACTGACCGCGACGTTTGCCGGACCCATGCCTTCGGGAACGATCTCCGTTCTTGCCCGGCGGGCCGGGGAAACGGGGTAGCGGAGATCGGCTGCGGCAGCCCGGTTGGCCTCGACCTTGTTGGCCGAGAAGATCTTCCAGCGTTTGTCGAGGACGGAAAAGAGGTCAGCAGTGTCTCCCACGGTCTCCGATGATCCAAGGAACAGGATGCCTTCGGGATTGAGTGAGTAATGGAACAGGGGCAGCGCCTTTTTCTGGAGCGCAGGCCCGAGATAGATAAGGAGGTTTCTGCAGCTGATCATGTCCATCTTCGAGAACGGCGGGTCCTTAATGAGGTTCTGCACGGCGAAGACCACCATTTCCCTGAGATTGTCCCTGATCTGATATTGCTGATTCTTCCTGATGAAGAAACGCGCCAGGCGCGCGGGAGACACGTCCACGGTGATGCTCTCGGGGTACAGGCCGGCCCGGGCGATCTCGACGGCCCTGCTGTCGATGTCGGTGGCAAAGACCTGGATCGTATAATTGACGTTGTGCTCGTGCATGGCCTCCAGTGCCACCATGGCCAGCGAATAGGCCTCTTCTCCGGTGGAACATCCGGGGACCCAGATGCGCAGGTTGCCGCCGGGGACCTTGTTCTTGAACAGACGGGGGAAGGCCTTCTGCTTGAGGATGTCGAAGGACTCGGGGTCCCTGAAAAAGCTCGTGACCCTGATGAGCAGTTCGTTGGCGAGCGCTTCGACCTCGTATTCATTGTTGCGAAGGTATGAGACATAATTGTCCAGGGTATCTATCTGGTGGAGCACCATGCGCTTCTCGATCCTGCGGACGATCGTGTTCAGCTTGTACTGGGAAAAATCGTGGCCCATGCGGACCCTGATCATCGAGAAGATCTTCTGCAGGGCCTCGGTCGGCCTTTCGGTCCTGGCCTGAGGCTTGAAGGCGCGCGCGTACGTGCTCTTCGTGTAACGCAGAAGGAGTTCGGGCATCTTTTCCGGCGCAAGAACATAATCGACGAGTCCCGTGGCTATGGCGGAGGCAGGCATGCCGTCATATTTTGCCGTCTTCACCTCCTGAGCCAGCACAAGCCCTCCCTCGCCCTTGATCGCCTGCAGGCCGAGCGTGCCCTCCGTGCCCGTACCGGACAAGATGATGCATACGGCACGCTCTCCCCGGTCCTTTGCAAGGGACCGGAAAAAGAAGTCGATGGGATGGCGTATGCCGTGGTATGCCGAGGGTTCGAGCAAATGGAGTTTGTCGCCCTCGATGGACATGTCCCGGTTCGGGGGGATGATATACACGCTGTTCGGCATGACCCGCATCCCCTCTTCAGCCTGCGCGACGTTCATGGAGGTATGCCGCTGAAGAAGTTCCGCCATGATGCTCTTGCGTTCCGGAGAAAGATGGGGGATCAGGACGAAGGACATGCCGCTGTCCGGGGGCATGTGGCTGAATAACAGTTCCAGCGCTTCGAGTCCGCCTGCGGACGCCCCGATGCCGACGACATATTGACCGGTCTTCAGCTGTTTCATTTCATCACGGGAAGGGAGGGACGGCTTTACCGCGACCGTGGGTCCTTTGGAGGTTTTCTGACCCTTGGAAGAAAGCCGGGAAGGCGCTTTTTTCTTTTTTCGTTCCATGTGTCCACTCCTAGATGTTGAGCGTCTCGGGCCTGGAGTCTTGACTTGCCTTCTCATCCAAAACTATCCCATCGAGCCGCTGGACGCCGGCTTCATCCACTCCTCCAATGCTTTCCGTATTTCTACCGCGAAGCGATCCATATCGACTGACTTGTGAAGAAAACCGTTTGCACCGGCATCATAGCACGCTTCCCTGTCCGATTCCAGGTCTGAATGTGTCACCACGATCACCGGGATGCCGCGGAGGCGATCGTCGCTTCGAATCTCTCGCAGGACGTCGAGACCGTCCAGGCCGGGCATTTTCAGGTCGAGCAGCACCAGCGAAGGCAGCGGCCCTCCGCCCTTGAGAATCGCGAGGCCCAGTTCACCGCTGAGCGCGGGTTCCGTCCTGATCTTCAACCCGAGCTTTGCAAGGACCATTTGCGTCAGAAGGATATCGTCTTCGCTGTCGTCGATGATGAGAATCTTGTGTTCCATAGGTCTCCTTAAGGAAAGGATAGCACTGAGTAGAACCTGTAGCAGGACAGTGGTGTGAATAAAGGTTTCACCCTAAGGTGAAAAAGACCTCCGCCCCTTTTCCACCTTCTCCTTCCGCCCACCCCTTTCCCCCATGCCTGCGGATGATCCGATCGACGATGGCGAGGCCGATGCCGGTGCCGGCGAATTCCTTATCACCATGCAGCCGGTGGAAGGGCCAGAACATTTTGTATGCGTATTGCTGGCCGAATCCCGCGCCGTTGTCCTTGACGAAATATACGGTCTTTCCGTCCTTCTCGAGGGAACCGAACTCCACCCGGGCGTTCTCCGTCTTCCCCGTGAATTTCCACGCATTATCGAGCAGGTTCGTCATAACGACCCTCATCAGGTTCGGGTCCGCCGAAGCCCTGATGCCTTCGCGGATGACGACCTCCACGTTTTTCCCCGCGGACGATTCGCGCAGATTATGGACAACCGACTCGGCCAGTTTGCTCAGGTCAATGTCCATACGGTCGATCTCCTGCCGGGATATCTTCGATAAACGCAGCAGGTCGTCGATGAGGCGCGTCATCTTCTCGGAGCTGTTTCGAATGCGGGTGAGATAATCCATCCCCTGGCCATCCAGCTTTTCCGCGTAGTCCTCCATCATGACCTTGGAAAATCCTGCCATGCTTCGGAGGGGCGCGCGCAGATCGTGTGAAATAGAATAGTTGAAGGCTTCGAGCTCCTTGTTCAAAGATTCGAGTTCCAGGTTTCGCGCGGCCATGTCCTCGCTCAGTTTCAGGATCTCCGCCTCGGACCTCTTGCGCTCGGTGATGTCATCGAAAACAGCGACAAAATATCCCCGCTCCATGCTATAAACTGAAATATGCAACCACATTCCCAGGGGTTTGAATTCGATCTCGAACCTTTCCGGTTGTCCGGTCAAGGCTACCCGGCCATAGATATCAAACAACTCCGGATGCGACTCTTTAACTCCGGGAATGACCTCGGTGACTTTTTTACCAACGATGTTCTCCAGACCTGTAATTTTTCCGAAGGCGCCATTGACATCGAGATAGAAAAAGTCCACCGGGCGGTCGTGGTCATCAAAGAGCATCTTACATAAGGCGAATCCCTCCGACATGTTTTCGAAAAGGGAATGGTAACGCCGTTCGCTTTCCTTCAGCGCCTCTTCGGCCCGTTTGCGGTCCGTTATGTCGAACGTCAAGTTCAGGACCCGGTGCACCCGGCCGTCCTTCATCATGGGGACGAACCTGATGATGATGTCATATTGTCCGGTGCCTATTTTGAGAGAGGTCTCGACAGTTTGAGGAGTGCCCGTTTCATAGGTCCGCATCAAGGCGGGCCAGAACGTGCTGCGCGCCTCCTCGCCGTACATCTCGTCGATACGCCGCCCGACAAGGGCTTTAAGCGGCTTCCCGATGCGTTTGAGCCCCGCCGCGTTCACGAATACGTATCTTCGTTCAGCGTCGTAGATGCCAAGTGCGTCCGGCATGTTGTCCACGGCCAGGCGAAACAGTTCCTCGCTCTTTTTAAGCGCTTCCTCGGCCCTTTTTCGTTCGGTATTCTCATAAACATAGATTCGCACGGCGTCGAACTGAGGGACGTGATGGAGGGTTGCAGCGAACACTCTTTCTTTGAGAGGAATTTCACGATAGTGGACCACCTCTTCCTGCTTTGCCATGTCATTCCGGATATTGTCGATATCGGCAGGAATGAAAACATGCTTGTCGTCCTTGTCCATTCCAAGGCTTTCAAGAACCTTTTGTGTGGCGGGATTGAAGAAGATGACCTTGCCTGAGGCATCGACTTCGAGAACAGGGTTCGGATTCAGTTGCGGGAACGAGGCCAGATGCCTGGTCAACTCCTCCGCATTTTTCAGATCGGTCACGTCGCTGTAGGTTATGATCACGCCCTCGATGCGGTTGTCGGAGGTCCGGTAGGGAAGCGCGGCGCGGATATACCATGTGCCGTTTATAACCAGCTCCTTCCTGATCGGCACGAGGCTTTCGAGCACGGCCTGGGCGTCGGCGATGAGATCCGGGCCGATGCCCTCCTGCGACATATCGATGATCGGACGGCCGAGGTCCGAGGGGATGAGCTTGAGCAGTCTGGACATGGCGGGCGTGTAGCGCTTCACCCGGAACTGCTGGTCCAGGAAGATCGTCGGTATGTTTGTGCTCGCAAGGAAGTTGTTCAGGTCGTTGTTCGTCTCGTCCTGCTCCTCGATCTTCATCTGGAGCTGGGAGTTTACGGTGACCAGCTCTTCGTTCAAGGATTGCAGCTCCTCGCGCGAGGTTTCCATCTCTTCATTCGATGCCTGTAATTCCTCGTTCGAGGACTGGAGCTCCTCGTTCACGCTTTTTAACTGCTCGATATGGCTCTTGAGGTCCTGTCGCGTCGTCGAAAGCTCGCTTTCGAGCTGATGGAGGGCCGTCTCGTCAATGCGCAGGCCATCCAGGGGCACGGTTTCCGCCATCGCGGCAGCGGCGCCTTTTCCCTGGAACACGATAATGAAGAGGTTTTCTTTTATCTTTGATATGCGAAGCGTGACCGGCCTCTTGCGGTTGTCGTCGCCTGAGAGGTTTGCCCTGATCGATACGGACCTCCCTTCCTGGCCGGCCCGGTACACGGCGCCGCGGATACGATTTTTCAGGCCCTCGGGCAGAAGGTCCAACGCGTTCTGCGTCGGGACTCCGCGCGGCTGGCGAAGATATTGGTTCGTCGGACCACTGTGATAGACGATATCGTAGTTCTGATCGATGGCGATCGCCGCGGGGGCATATTCCTCGAGCAGGAATTCCTGCGCGAGGCCGGTTTCCGGCCGGCCATCGGCCGGCGTAAGGGAACGCACGGACTGGGACGCGGCACGCTCCGTTGCATAGGGAACGGACACTTGAAGTCTCGCGGCTGACCTTGACTCGACCTTGCGGTACAGGCGGCATTGCTTGTGACCGATTGTTTTAAAGAGCGTGCTCCTCCTGCCGACGGTTTCCGCGTTGCCGAGGAACAGAAACCCGTTGTCCTTCAAGGAGTAGTGGAAAAGAGAGATGGATTTCTCCTGGGCATCGGGCTCAAGATAGATCAGGAAGTTGCGGCATATGATAAGGTCCAGGCGGGAGAAGGGAGGATCCGTGAGGAGGTCCTGCTTCGCGAAGACCACGCTTTCCCTGATCTCCTTGTTCACGACGAGCGTCCGGCCGTCCCCGGAGGACGTGAAATATTTCTGGATGTAATCCGCGGGGACGTCCGCCGAGATGCTCGCAGGATATGTCCCTTCTCTGGCCTTCTCTAACGCGGCGTCGTTCACGTCGGTCGCGAATATCTGAAGGTCCCGCTTCTTTCCGGAAAGGGACAGCTCGTGAGCGAGCATCATGGCGATGGAGTACGCCTCCTCTCCGGTCGCGCTGGCCGGGGTCCAGACGCGCACGGGCGAAGCAATGTCCTCCGCTATGAGCTTTCGCACCACCTCGAGATTCACGGCTTTCCAGGCCACGCGGTCCCTGAAGAACGACGTGACCCCGATCATAAGGTCAGCCGCGAGCGAGGCCGCCTCCGCGTCTCGGGAAGAGACAAGGGCCAGATAGTCTTTTACTGTCGCGACGCCCTGAAGGTACATGCGTCTCCTGATCCTGCGGCCCACAACGCTCTTTTTGTAATGATTGAACCGGCCGCCGGTCTTGTCAAGAAGGATACGGAAGAAGGCATCATACTCCTCGGGAGCGATGACGAAGTCCCGGATCGCGGCAGCAGCACCGGTGTCCTGGAGCTTCAGGATCTCGCGGCAAATGTCCTCCGGGGAGAGGACCGCGTCGGTCTGGCCGGTTGCGATCACGGACAGCGGCATGCTGCTGAATTCCGCCGTTGCCGGGTCCTGGACGAAAACGGTCCCGCCTGCGTCTCGTATGGCCCGGCTCCCCCGCGCGCCGTCCGTGCCCGCACCGGAGAATATCACCGCGATGGCGTGTTCTGCCGCGTCCGCGGCGAGCGATGCAAGGAATTCGTCGATGGGAAGATGGATGAGCCCTTCAGGATGGGCGGTCAGCCTGAAGAAGCCGCCCCGGACGCGGACCTCCCTGCCGGGCGGGCACAGGTAGAGTCGTCCGGGGAGGGCCTTCAGCCCCTCGGATATTTCCTGGATCGCGAGAGAGGGTCTCTTTGCGGAGAGCAGTTCGGCGAGCAGGCTCTTGTGCTTCGAGGAGAGGTGCTGGACGAAAACCAGCGCAAAACCGAATTCCTTCGGGAGACCATCAAGAAAGCGCTGAAGTGCGTCAAGGCCGCCGGCCGACGCGCCAATGCATACGATGGGGAAAGATTGCTTCGTATCATCAGGTATGTTCATTTGATCAATCTCCCAAAAAATGCGCGGTATGAATCGAGGACTGAATGATGAGGTATGAGCAAAAGCTCGGTCCCCTGTTTGACCGGTCCTCAGTCCGTCTCAGTTCAGTCCTCTTCTTTACCCAAGCGTGAAGTAAAACGCCGCCCCCTTTGCCACTTCCCCCTCCGCCCAGATGCGGCCGCCGTGGCGGTTGACGATGCGCTGCACCGTGGCCAGACCGATTCCCAGGCCTGGAAATTCATCGGTCGTATGGAGCCGCTGGAAGGCGCTGAAGAGCTTGCCGGCATAGGTCATGTCAAAACCCGCGCCATTGTCCTTGATATAGAAAGTAGTCGTCGCGATCTCCGATTCAATTCCGCGTTCGGCAATTCCAAACTCGATCCACGCTCCTTCGCGCTTGCCGGTAAACTTCCATGCGTTGGAAAAAAGGTTCTCGATCACCACGCGCAGCATGACCGGATCGCCCTCGGCGACGACGCCTTCCCCAATGACGAACTGCGTGTCACGGCCGGGTTCGGACTTCTGAAGCTCATTGGCCGTGCTTCTCGCCAACGAACTCAGGTCAACCGACGCGCGGTTGAACCCGCCGCGCGTAAGGCGGGACAGGCTCAGCATTGCATCGATGAGCTGCGTCATGCGCCCGCTGGCGGCGCGCACACGCCGAAAATAATCTTTGCCGACGTCATCCAGCATTCCGGCATGCTCTTCTGCGATCGCCCGGCTGAAGCCCTCGATGGTCCGAAGCGGCGCCCTCAGGTCGTGGGACACGGAGTAGGCGAAGGCCTCAAACTCCTTGTTAGCCGCGCTGAGTTGGGCTGTGCGCTCGAGTACGCGCAGTTCGAGCTCTCTGTTGAGCTTTTTGATCTCTTCCTCCGCCCGCATCCGATTCTTCTCATTTGCCATGGAATCCATTGCAAACGAGACGTTGTCCGTCAAAGAGGAGAGGAGGCCGATCTCCTCGTCGGTAAAGAACTGCGGCTTGTCAGAATAAAGGGTAAAGACGCCGATCACCTCTGACCCGGCGAGGAGGGGAAAAGCCGCTGAAGAACGGAAACCGTGCCGCATGGCCTTGTCGCGCCAGGGAAGCATGCGCGGATCATGCCCTATATCGCTGCAGATGGAAAAGCGCCCTTCGGAAGCGGCCGTGCCTGTGGGCCCTCTGCCTTCGGACACGTCGGTGGAATATATCTTGATTTTTGCGAGGTAGCCGTCTGCGTCTCCGTAGCTGGCAACCGGGATTACCATTTTTGTATCCGGGTCGGTATTGCCGATCCAGGCCATTTTAAATGAACCATCTTCAACAGCAATGCGACACACCTGTTCATAGAGTTTTTTGGGGTCATGGATGCGGACAATGGCCTCGTTCACCTTGCTGAGAACGGAATACAAACGGTTCAACCTGAAGATCCTGTCCTCCGCCCGCAGACGCTCGGAAACTTCAGCCTGCAACGTATTCACGGTCTTGGCCAGCTCCGCGGTCCTTTGACGGACCCGCACCTCAAGTTCGTCATACACCTTTCGGAGCGAATTTTCCGCCTGCTTGCGCTCGGTGATGTCCTCGAAGACCGTCACGAAATACTCCTTCATCGGACTATATGCTGAGACAAAAAACCACTTCTTGAGCGCCTCGGAGTACTGCTCGAATCGGATCTCCCCTCCCTCGAGCGCAACCCGTCCGTAGGTGCCTATCCAGTCGGCGGAATCATTCTCGATCCCGGGCAATACTTCCCTCACCCCTTTGCCGGTGATATCTTCCCTCTTCAGCCCGGTATGCCTTTCAAAGGAGTTGTTCACTTCAAGAAAAATATAATCAACGGGCCTCCCCGTCTCGTCCATGACGATTTTGTGGATAGAGAACCCGTCGATCATGTTCTCGAACAGAGAGCGGTACCTGACATCGCTCGCGCGGAGCTCAGCCTCGCTCTGTTTCAGATTCCTGAACAGAAGGATCAAAGGCTCCACCACACCGGTTACGATGATGGCGCGGTAAAGCAGATAATAGGAAAGGAGCTCAAAGAAATGCCCCAGCTTATTCGCGAATCCATATACGCTCACGTAGTGTGTGAATGAAAGCTCCGAAGCCACTGAGCTCAGAAGGGAGAGGATCACCAGTCTCAAAACACCGCGGTCAAAGAGGTTGCGCTTTTGAAGCAAAAGGCCGAGCGATGCCAGGAAGATGAGACAGATGATGTATTCGCTGGTTATCTTGAACGACGTCAACCCCGTGCCTTCAATATAGCAGGCGGGAAACCAGCGTAAAAAGACCGACACAAGAAGAAGCGCGGTAACGAAGAAGTAAACCGAGAAGATCCCGGTCACATTCAGTTTTCTTTTAATGAAAAAAGGGGCAAAAAGAAAAGAAAGACTGAACAGATAACGGAACGCGATCCAGAGCTGCGTCGCCGGATTTGCCCCATACCCGGGGAACACACCGAGACCTTGATAGGCGAGCAAATGGGCCAGGTCGAGGGCGCCGGCGAACAGAGAGGCAATGCCGATAAAAAGCAGATAGTGGTTGTCCAGAATTTGACGCGTATTCCAGGCTAGGACGAAGATAACGAAGGCCACGAGAACGCTGAATATCTCGACGAGACTGTGGAAGAGAAGATAACTGTACAGGCTGCTCGCGTACGTGACGAGCAGGACGCCGGCGCCGATAAAGATCGGAATTAACTTTAGGGAAGACCCGGTATTTTTCACTGTCGTCTCGTCGGATGCTGATGGATTTGGGGCGAAAAACCCGGCAAGCTGTCTCAACCTGCCATCGCCCTGCTAAGTGCAAGTATAATGAATTCCAGGATGGTCTGCAATGCCTTTAAGCGAAAATCGTCTTCACAGCGACGATTTAAAAAGTAATCTATCTGTTTCAAGAGAGTCCCCACTGGCAGCTCGATCATCCGGGAACCTTGTTATTCCTTTCTTCGAAACGACAACGCCGCAAGGGTAAGCATGATGATCGATATCGCGGTTACGACGAAAAGGTCGAGCGGGAGAGAAAATTCCGGCCCGAGAGGAGGCGTTCCGTCC
>JBARBN010000053.1:0-64404 GCA_049793155.1 Nitrospirota bacterium | reverse complement strand
GGCATGCAGGCAGTTCGGCGGCAATGAAGCGACCATACAAGGCAATCACGATGCTGCATTTGAATTCCGATTTTTCCCTCACTACCCCGCGCTGCTGCTGTTCTATGATGCCGTCCCCGATGAGAATTTTCCCGCTCAATGCAGGCTGCTTCTGGATAAGACCGCGCCGCGTTATCTGGACATCGAGTCGATCGTGGTTCTGGGTGAAGAGTTCGCTTCACGATTGACGGGATGATATAATTTGACTCACTTCCCGTTATTCTGAGCCTTTCGTTGTCATTCTGAGCAACGCGAAGAATCTCGCTTTCCAAACCATTCGGCACTCAAATCTTTCCGATCCGGATTTAATTAACGACGAGATCCTTCGCTTCACTCAGGATGACAATAAATTCATTACGTCCGATAAAGCGCATGAATAAGATATTCCACATTCCCATCCTGGCCCGTGATCGGCGAAGGGATGACGCCCTTTACCTCTAAACCGATTTCGTGAAAGAACATGACGACCTTCTCGACCGCAGCAGCCCGCGCGATCTCATCCCGCACGATCCCGCCCTTGCCCACCTGTTCCCTTCCCACTTCGAACTGCGGTTTAATGAGCGCGATGAGGTCCGAACCTGCTGCAAGAAATTTCAGGACCGACGGGATGACTTTTTCAAGGGAGATGAAAGAAGCATCGATCACCACGATATCGACAAGCAGGGGAATGAGTGAAGGGTCCATTGAGCGAACGTTCGTGCGTTCGATAACGACCACGCGAGGATCTTGCCTGAGCTTCCACGCCATCTGGCCGTAGCCCACATCCACGGCATAGACCTTTTCACATCCATGCTGGAGCAGGCAATCGGTAAAGCCGCCGGTTGATGCTCCAACATCGAGGGCTGTCTTACCTGAAACGGACACCTTGAATTCTTTTAATGCTGACTCGAGCTTCAATCCACCCCGGCTCACGTAGGGAAGCTGTCCACCAAGGATGCGGATCTCCGCGTCTTCGGGGACCATCGCTCCCGCCTTGTCCTGTTTCTGTTCGTTCACCAGCACCTGTCCGGCAATGATCAGGGATTGAGCGCGCTCGCGGCTTTCCACCAGGCCTCGTTCGACAAGCAGACGATCGATGCGTATCTTGCTGATCTTTTTATTTGCCTGCCTACCCATCATTAAGAATATCCGTTCACACCATTTCGTGATTGAGCCTACCAGAAGCCGACGAGGCTGTCAACGGACAACCATTGGAAATCTGTTTTATTATTGATGTTTCTCCCGGATTGATCTAAACTATGATGAGTTGCTGAAGGTAATCTTATCTGCGCACGGAGGTTGTGCATATGAAAAAAGCATACATTCTTCCCGCTTTTTTTGTTCTGACGTTTACCCTTTTTTGGTTTGACGCTTATTCAGATTCTTTCAGCTGTCGAGGCGGGATCATTTCAACTGACGATAGAAGCGCCGATGTGGTGTCAAAATGTGGTGAACCCGACTTTCGGGATTCACATCAGGAGGAAGTGACCCAAAGACTCACTACAGACACCAGGCAAAAAGTATTCATAACAGTGGAAGAATGGACATATAATCTCGGGCCGAGCCAGTTCATGCGGATCGTTGTCCTGAAAAACGGCAGGGTCGCGGAAATTCGGACCGGCAACTATGGATATGTAAAACCCTAGAGGTCTTTAACAGACCATTGCCGCATCGCGTTCGTCGGAAAAAAGAGTATTTACCGGAAAATGGCGCTGAGATCTTTTTGTGCTCCTGCACGGACCGGGGTTGGTTGCTTCGCACCCCGCGTTTCCGTTACACATCAATTGCCCGAAGCGACGCAACAGGGGAAACAGCTTTGGGACGGGACTTTTCGACGAACTCCTTGACGGAAGAATAGATGCCGTTCGCGTCGAGGCCGTATTTCTGCCGGAGAACGGCTTGCGGGCCGTGTTCGATATACGCGTCCGGCAATCCGATACGATGGGTCTTGATACCCGTAACCCCCTGCGCATCCAGACACTCAAGCACGGCGCTGCCGAAACCGCCCAGAAGCGCGTGTTCCTCCACCGTCACGATCCGTCCTGTTTTCTTCGCCATCGAAAGGATCATATCGTCATCGAGCGGTTTTACGAACCGCGCATTTATCACCGCCACGGAGATCCCCTCTCCGGAGAGTCTCTCGGCCGCTTCGAGTGACGGCGTGACCATCGTGCCGATGGCGATGATCGCGGCATCGCGCCCTTCCCTGATCATTTCCGCCTTGCCCATCTCAAGCGTCTTCAACTCCTGGTCCATGGGAACGCCGTTGCCGATGCCGCGCGGATAGCGCACCGCCGCGGGACCTTCGTGTTCGACAGCGGTCTTGATCATGTGCTGCAGCTCGTTCTCGTCCTTCGGCGCCATGACGACGATATTGGGGACATGACGAAGATACGCGATGTCAAATACGCCGTGGTGCGTCGGTCCGTCCTCTCCGACGAGGCCAGCCCGGTCAAGCGCGAGCGTCACCGGCAGGTTCTGGAGACAAAGGTCGTGCACTACCTGGTCGTAGGCGCGCTGCATAAAGGTGGAATAAATGGCCGCGACCGGGTGCATCCCTTCCACCGCAAGGCCGCACGCAAAGGTGATGCCGTGGGACTCGGCAATGCCCACGTCGAAAAATCGTTCAGGAAATTTTTCGGCAAACAGGTCAAGCCCGGTACCTTCGGACATTGCCGCCGAAATGGCGACGATCTTGTCGTTTTCCTCGGCGAGCTTGATCATGGTCTGGCCAAACACCTCGGTGTAGCTCATAATGGGTTGCTTCTTTGATACGACCTTACCCGTCACCGGATCAAAGGGCGGTGTACCATGATACTGTGACGGCTTGCATTCCGCGAACTCGCAGCCCTTTCCTTTCCGGGTGATCACATGGACCAGCACCGGCCAGGGATAGTCCTTGATGTTCTGAAAGGCCTTGACGAGATGATCGATATTATGCCCGTCAAGAGGACCCAGATACTGGAAGCCCAGATCCTCGAACAGCATGCCCGGCACCATCAGGCCCTTGAGAGAATCTTCGGCCCTCTTGGCGAGGTTGAACATGGATTCTCCGACCCGGGGGATGCCCTGAAGAAAGTGCTTGGCGTCCTGCCGCAACTTTGTATAAAAATGTCCGGTCATCATCCTGCTGAGATACGACGAGAGTGCTCCGACATTCGGCGAGATGGACATCTCATTATCGTTCAGAATGACGATCAGGTTCTTTTTCAGGTGGCCCGCCTGGTTCATTCCCTCGAATGCCAATCCGGCGGAGATGGACCCATCGCCTATCACGGCGATCACCCGATAGTCCTCTCCCTTGATGTCCCTGGCCGCGATCATGCCGGTGGCCGCGGATATGGAGGTGCTTGCATGTCCCACATCGAAATTGTCGTAAGAACTCTCCTCGCGCTTGGGAAAACCACTGATCCCGCCGTGCTGCCGGAGTGATGGGAACCGATCCCGTCTGCCGGTAAGGATCTTATGCGCGTAGGCTTGATGGCCCACATCCCAGATAATGCGGTCATTCGGCGTATCAAAAGCGTAATGCAAGGCGATGGTCAGGTCAACGACCCCAAGGCTCGAGGCCAGGTGTCCACCGGTCTTCGACACCACCGTGATGATCTCCTGCCGGATTTCCCCGGCTAGCGTCGGCAGTTCCGCTTGGGGAAGCGTCCTGAGTTCTTGAACATTGTTCACTTTGTCGAGAATCATTTGGTACCTCATAAAATGGGTCAAGGGTCAAGTCGCAAGGGTCATGGACTTCTGGATCATGAATCCTAAACCATGACCCCTGACCCTTGCCCCATGAACCTCTGTTTTTTTAATTCACTCTCTTCACAATATACTTCGCCAGTTCCCTGAGCGGATCTGCCTTACGGTCAAAGTCCCTTAGGGCGTAAATCGCCTTGTCCGCAACCTCGCTGGCCCTCAGGCGCGATTCTTCAAGACCATAAAAGCTCGGGAAGGTCCTCTTGCCTTTTTTCAGGTCACTGCCGATATCCTTGCCGATCTCCTCCCGCTTGCCCGTAATATCGAGGATATCATCGACGATCTGAAAAGCAAGCCCGGCCAGTTCACCGTACCGGGTCAGGGCACTGAGCCGTCTTTCACTCGCCTTTGCATAGAGGGCGCCGACCCGAACCGCGGCCCGGATGAGCGCGCCGGTCTTGTGCGTATGTATGTATTCGAGCGTGGGGAAATCAATTTCCCTGCCCTCGGACTCCATATCGACCACCTGTCCTCCCACCATGCCAAGGACGCCGGATGCAGCGCTGATCTCTTTGATGATGGCAATGAGCCTGTTCGCGGGCACTGCTTTGGCCCGTCGGGGATCGGACAATACCTCGAACGCCATGTTCAAAAGCCCGTCACCCGCAAGGATGGCTACGGCCTCGCCATAGACCTTGTGGCAGGTCGGTCGCCCTCGCCTGAAATCATCGTCGTCCATGGCGGGAAGATCGTCGTGGATCAGCGAGTACGTATGAATGAGTTCCAGTGATCCTGCCAGGGGAAGCAGGCCTGATGCCCTTGCACCGAGCGCCTCGGCAGCGGCAATAGCCAGGATTGGCCGCACCCTCTTTCCGCCGGCAAAAAGACTGTAGCGCATGGCCTCATGGATCGACGTCGGGAACATCTTCGCGGACGGAACGAGCTTATCGAGCGCCTTGTCAATGACGGCTTTTCTTTTGGAAAGGTATGAGGTTATATCCATAAGTGAGAAGCAAGCCCTAAATTCCAAGCGGCAAATTACAAATAAAATTCAATAAGCCAAGCCTCAAATTCCGAACGTTTGAGAAATTGCATATTGAACTTGGAATTCATTTGGGATTTGTTATTTGTAATTTGGCGATTGTTTCCGTTATTCCTCTTCTTCGAACGGTTTCGCGATCATATTTCCAGCCTTATCTTTGAGCAGGACCTCCACCTTGCGCTCGGCCTCTTCCAGACGGGTGTTGCAGATGCGTGAAAGCCTTATCCCCTCCTCGAACAATTTCAGCGATTGCTCTAACGGGAGGTCTCCCTGCTCAAGCTTCTGCACGATCTCCTCGAGCCGCGCCAGCGCCGCCTCAAATTTTTTTTCCGCCATAGGAACGCGTGCTCCATGATGTCGGGCCAGAAAAGAAAAGCGCGACAAAATAATTATATCCGCAACGGGTGGACAAAATCAAGGATAAATGCAAGGGAAATGCGTCAGGAATGTCAACCGGGGACGACGGAGGCTGTAATTTGCGCCGGTGCTCCTTATGTGAGGTATTTTTTCAGATCGATCTTGGCCGAATTCGGATCAATGGTGCCGACAATGGAGCGCCGATGCCGTCCTCCTGCGGTCTCCAGAAGACTGATGTCCTGACCACTCTCCTTTTCCGATCCGTCGAACCGGTTCAAGATCAGAACGCGGGGACGCATCAAATCCCGCGTTTGATGGGTGACGAGAGCGACCTCTCCCGTGTCCAGTTTAAGAAGGGTGCCGACAGGGAAGATGCCGACCATGTTGACAAACGCCTTGAGGAGAACGGGATCGCTGGTAGTCCCTCGATTCTTGATCAGGATCTGGATGGCCTGGTTCGGGGGCATTTGGGAGCTGTAATACACCCGCGCCGCCGTGAGTGCTTCATAGGCATCTGCGAGGGCAACGATCTGAGAAAAGGGATGCCGCTCAGATTGGCCGTTCACCTGCGGATAGCCCCTGGCTCCTCCGTGCTGATGATGCTCAAAAGCCGCCACCATGGCCAGCCTGGACACACCCGGTATGTCTACGAGAAGCAGCGCCCCTTCGATAGGATGCCGTTTCACCTGGTTCCATTCTTCATCCGAGAGCTTGCCCGGTTTATTGATGATATCGAGTGGGACCGTTACCTTGCCGATATCATGCATCATCGCCGCCATACCCAGGGTGGCGACCTGCGGTTTGCCGAATGAGAGAAATGTCCCGAGGGATGACGCGAGGATCGACGTGTTCACGGAGTGGGCAAAGGTGTATTCATCGTACATCTTGAGGTTTGTCATGCCCAAGAGGGCATCCCGGTTGTCCAGGATGTTGTCCACCATGGTTTGCACGACCGAGTTCACTTTTCGCACACTGGACAGCTGACCGGTCTGCATTGCCTGGACCGTATCCTTCACCGTGTCGATCGCATCCTTGAACACGTCGGAGGCCTTCTTTTTCCCCGCCTTGATGTCAGCTCCCACCTGCTTTTCGACAAGAACCACGTTGTGAAGTACGAGGTGAGATGCGCCCTCTTTCTCGATCACGGAACGAATGCCCCCCTGCCCGGCAAGAACCGAGGGTTCCTTGTTCATGAGGCTTGCAAACCGGATCAATTCCTGAGCGGTGAGTCCCGGCATAAAGACGATCCCGCCCACGTCCCTCGTGGTGAATTGCTCCAAGAGCAGGGAAAGCGCCTGATCGATAGGAATGGATATCTTCTCAAAAAACAACTCGCCGCCGACGAGATAAAAAGCCGCTTCCTTCCGTTCCTCAAGCAATTCTTCGATCTTGCCCCGAAATTTGTCCGCTGCGGCAAGCAGATGCGGGTGAGCTTCCGGATACAGGGTCGCGTTTTTCAGGATGGCGGCAAGCTGCTGGAACGCGGTCCGCGCAGAGTCGATTAAAAGTTGTCTCGCATAAAAGGACTGCCTCGCCTCTCCCCGCTTATCGACTTGTTCGTCCGACATCGCTCTGTCTCCTCTTGATCTCCTCAACGGCCTGTTCCGCCGCGACCTTGAGCTCCTTCTGAAGTTTTCGGGGTTTCCACCACCGGGTGATTGAATACCGTTTTAGAAATTCCATCGCCTCCCGCCCGCCGATTTTTCCCAGCGCCTTGATCGCCTCGATCGTATGTTCCTGTTCCTTCTTTTTCAAAACCCTTTCCTCCAGAAACTCGATGAGGGGAGTTGACTCCTCCGCACCGATGCCGGGGAAATCACCATACGCATGGATCGCCGTTACCTGCACGCCATCATCCTTGTCGCGCAGCAGCTTGACCAGTATACTTGCAGCTTTCTTCCCGCCGACACTGAAAAGCCCCTTGATGACTTCCTGCCGGATGCGGACATTCTTGTGGTCTGCCGCCTTTCGGAGAAATGTGAGCGCCTGGTCCGTCTTGCTTTCCCCCAGAACGCTCACGATATTTCGCACGAAATACCAGCGCCCGTCCGTAAGCAATTCCCCGAGCAGTGCGATCTGGTTCCTGCCGACATCTTTCAAGAGATCGAGATAGAAGATCCTTGCCGCCCGGTCCTGTTCCTCCGCCATGAGCTCCAGAAGAATTTCCGTTGTTTCTCGTTCCAGTCTCGAAATGTAGGCATAGGCGGACTTGTATTCTCTAGAACCTTTGGGATGCTTTTTCAGCTCGCCGATCACCGCTATAACGACGGACTTGGATGCCGTTCTTTTCAGGGCCTCATTTATCCGCGGTTTGAATGCCGGTTCCACCGGCAGGTGAAACGCCTCGATTATACCCAATGCGCGGTCATAATCCTTTTCCTTCAAAAAAAAGCTGAGCATTTCCTCAAGCTGTCTGACCACACTGGAAAAATGCTCGATTTCCTTCTGTTCCGGAGCGGCATGCTGCGGATTCTTGGCGAGGGGCAGCAAGCAGATGAAGGTGTGCACAGCCGCCTGGATGATGTCCGATTCCATGCCTGCCTCTCCGAGTACTTTGAGTCGTTCCATCTCTTCCGGACTGTAAGAGGACATTTCCCTGGCGATCCCGGCGATGCCCTGGGACAACGGGGCGGCTATCACCTCGGAAGGGGACAACAGCGGTGTTGAGGAGAGGGATTTTTTTGACGTTGCTTTTTTCAGGAGCGCTGACACCTGCTGCACGGTCCAGGCGTGGGAGAAACGCCCCGCCTGGACCTCCTGAATCGCGGAGGGAAAGTTCTGTTCGACGTCGGTCTGCTGTTCAGACGCCATTTCGGAGTCCAGGTCTTTATATAACTTACCGGCTACGAGCGCATCGCGAAAGTTTGGTTCAAGCGCAAGAACGGACTTGCCCAGGCTCTCGAACATGGCATCACCCTGTCCGGCATGGTCAACCTCTATCTTACGGCCGGCTTCCTGATAGAGGGCATACAACCGGTCCTCCACAGTTTCATCTTCAGCGTGAGTCTGTTTTGCAAGTTCCAGCATGCTGAATGCGAACCCCGAGGGATCGCCGATAAGGTCACCGAGGACCAGTGTGCGGCCAAAAAAAACCTTTTCCTTCCTGACCGCGGATGGCAGGGGACTTTCCGTTGTTGCCGTGGTACCCGTTGCCGCCTTGTCCATCAAACCCGTTGACATATTTGTCGTTATGATCTCGTCAAGACCCGCCTCGGTCACCCTGATATGCGTTGCACCCTCCTCCCAGAGGATAGAAGAGATTCCGTTCTTCATCGCCAGGTCTTCCGACGACAGGGCAAGTGCCCGACAAAGCGTGAGCAGCTCTGCCTCGGTCACCCCGGCGCTGAGGACGATCTCACGGATCCCTTTCGCGAACAGGTCCTGGGCAATGGCCCTGTTCAACTGAGCCTCTTTCCCGACCGGAGTGCGCCGGTAGGTGAAATTGGTTTTTTGTACGCCGACGGTGTATTCCTGCGCCGTGGCCAGGAAATGGTCCAGCAGTTCAAAGGATTTTTTTAGCGATTGAGAATAAACGGGATTGTTGGGAGGGTAAATCTTAACCGTCCTGATCGCCGAAACGAGGGCGCGCATGACATCGTGCACTTCAGGGGTGAGTACATCTTCCTGGCCGATATCTTTCTGCATAATTTGTACTGTACCACAAGAAAGACCGGGTGTCAAAAGGAGAACGGCATATCCCCTGCTCCGTCAATTGCGGACAGGTGCTCCGGCCGTCAAGGGCTCTCGGCCGCTGTCACTTATCAGAAGCATCCCGCTGTTCAACCCGGGACAACACCTCGCCCTCATTGAGCCTGGTCCTGATCATATCGCCCGGTATGACCGCCACGGCATCTTTGAGGATAATCCCTTCAGGCATTTTTCTTGTGATGCTGTATCCGCGCGAAAGGATGCCGAGCGGATTCAAATGGTCGAGACCCGCGATCAAAGAAGTGAGCTGCGCCCGGTCCCGTCGCACGTGCTGACGAAGTCCCAGACCCATCCGGCGGACCAGTTCATCTACCCGCTGCACCACCTGTTCAAGTCTCCGCCTCGGGTCTCCCAGAAGACGGATCTTCTCGCGAAGAGATGCGCGCGCAGTCCCGATCATTTGTTCCATGCGGCCGACAAGCCGGACCTTGAGTGAATGAACGGTTTCCCGAAAACGCTCCTCGCTCTCCACCACCATCTCAGCCGCGGCAGAAGGCGTCGGAGCGCGCAGATCAGCAACAAAATCCGAGATCGTATAGTCCGTCTCGTGGCCGACCGCTGATATGAGCGGGATATTCGACGCGGCGATTGCGCGCGCCACCGGTTCCTCATTGAAGGCCCAGAGGTCTTCGAGTGACCCGCCGCCGCGGCCCATGATCATCACCTCGACGCTCTTCTCCCGGTTGAAATACTGTATTGCCTCAACAAGGGCGGGGGCGGCATCGATGCCTTGCACCGGCACGGGATAGAGAAGGATATGCATCCTCGGATGACGGCGCTTGATCACGCGCAACATGTCACGGATCGCGGCGCCGGTCGGTGACGTGATAATACCGATGCGCCGCGGAAGGAGCGGGAGGGGCTTCTTGCGGTCAAGGTCGAAGAGTCCTTCCTTGTCGAGCCGCGCCTTGAGCTGTTCAAAGGCAAGCTGGAGTGCGCCAACGCCTTTTGGTTCTATATAGTCGAGAATGAGCTGGTACTCACCGCGCGGGTCATAGACACTGACCCTGCCCCGGCACAGCACCTGTATCCCGTGCTGGAGCGTGAACTTGAGGAATCGAAGGGAGGAGCGGAACATGACCGCGCGGATCTGGGCGTGTTCGTCCTTGAGAGTAAAATAGGCATGACCTGACTGGGGGATGCTGAGGTTCGAGAGTTCACCTTCCACCCAGACCTCAGGAAACGCACCCTCGAGGAGGGTTTTTATCTGAGCGGTAAGCTGGGAAACGGTTACAATGTGAGACTTGTTTGACCCTGGACCCATGACCCCTGACCCTACGATCTAACGTGTATTCGTTCTATGGAGTTTGCCTTCCCCGTCTTATCGTTGACATCGATGATGACCGCGCAGAGATGCACCGGACCCTTTGGTATTTCGAACCGGTGCGGGGTTTGATACAGAAAACGGGCGATAGCCTGTTCTTTCTTCACGCCTATGACCGAATCCGTGGGCCCCGTCATGCCCGCATCGGTAATAAAAGCCGTCCCGCCCGGAAGGACCCTTTCGTCGGCCGTCTGCACATGGGTATGGGTCCCGATCACGGCGCTCGCCTTGCCGTCCAGGTGCCAGGCGAGGGCGATCTTCTCGGAGGTGGCCTCGGCGTGAAAGTCGATGATCACGATCGACGTTTCTTTTTTCAGTTTCTCGATCTCCTGTTCGGCCACGCGAAACGGGTCTGTCAGGTTCGACATGAAGACCCTCCCTTCCAGGTTCAGGACCGCCGCCTTGCCTGCGCTCTCGGTGGAGATGACCACACTACCGTACCCGGGATTTCCTTCGGGATAGTTTGCCGGTCTGATGAGCCGGTCCTGCCTGGCCAGATAGGGTTCGATCTCCTTCTTGTCCCAAACGTGATTGCCCGACGTCAGCACATCGATGCCGAGAAAGAACAATTCATCGGCGATCTCGGACGTGATCCCGAACCCGCCCGCCGAGTTCTCTCCATTCGCAATCACGAGATCGGGATGGTGCGTGTCCCGGAGACCGCGCAACTGCTGCCGAACCATCTTTCTGCCCGGCTCGCCGATGATGTCGCCGATGAAAAGAACCTTCAATGAGCCCCCTTAGATGCAGAAGTCACGAGACAGAAGCCAGGAGCCAGAATAAAGATTTCAATTGTCTCCCTTTACTCCTGACTCCTGAATTCTGACTTCTGGCTCCTGTTTCTTCTATTTCGCGTACTCCACATACCTGCTCTCGCGCACCACCGTGACCTTGATCTGGCCGGGATAGGACATCTCGGTCTCTATCTTCTTGGCAATATCCCGCGAAAGCTGGGCAGAGTGGGCATCAGACAGATCTTCCGGTTTGACGATGATGCGGATCTCCCGGCCCGCCTGAATGGCGTAGGATTTCTCGACCCCTTTAAAGGAATTCGCCGCTGTCTCGAGCTGCTCAAGCCGCTTGAGATAGCTCTCGAGCGTCTCGCGCCGCACACCCGGCCTTCCCGCGGAAAGCGCGTCCGCAGCCGCTACCAGTACGGACTCCACGCAGTTCGGCTCCCCGTCTCCGTGATGCGTCATGATCGCGTTGATCACCTTGGGGTTCTCACCGTACTTCTTGGCCAGGTCGCCGCCAATCTGCGGATGGGTCCCCTCCACCTCATGGTCTACTGCCTTGCCCAGGTCATGCAGGAGACCGGCGCGCCGCGCGAGTTTCTGGTCCACACCGCACTCGGCAGCCATGATGCCTGCAAAATAGGCGACCTCGCGCGAATGCATCAGCACGTTCTGTCCATAGCTCGTCCGGAACCTGAGCCTCCCGAGAAGTTTGATGATCTCGGGGTGAATATTGTGCAGGCCGAGATCGAATGCGGCTTTTTCTCCCTCCTCCTTCATGGTGATATCGAGGTCTTTCCTGACCTTCTCGGCGATCTCCTCGATACGGGCGGGATGGATGCGTCCGTCATGGATCAAGCGTTCAATGGTAAGCTTCGCGATCTCTCTCCGGAGCGGATCATAACACGATAGAATGACCGCTTCCGGCGTATCGTCGATGATCAGGTCGATGCCCGTCGCTGCCTCGAGTGCCCTGATGTTCCTGCCCTCGCGCCCGATGATCCTGCCTTTCATTTCATCATTGGGAAGATTGACAACGGAGACCGTGGCCTCGGCTACATAGTCGCTGGCGTACCGCTGGATGGCCAGGCTCATGATGTTTTTCGACTTCTTGTCCGCCTCTTCCTTGGCCTCGTCCTCGATCCGTTTGATCGTCTTGGCCGCCTCATACTTGGCCTCGTCTTCCATAGATACCATGAGCTGGCGCTTTGCCTCCTCGGCGGTCATGTTCGCGATCTTTTCGAGCATCTGCCTCTGCTCGTGGATCCCCTTCTCGAAGCGCTCCTCTTTTTCCTGCGCGATCTTTTCCTTCGCTGTCAGCTCCCGCTCGCGCCGCACTGCATCGGATTCCCGCTTTTCGATAAGGTCGGTCTTTTTTTCAAGACTCTCTTCCTTCTGCGTGAGCCGCCGTTCCTGGTTCTGGATCTCCTGGCGCTTTTCCCGGGTCTCCTTCTCGAAATCAGACCGCGCCTGATAGAATTTGTCCTTGGACTCAAGCACCGCCTCCTTACGCTTGGTCTCCGCTTCACGCTCGGCATTGGCAATGATCCTCGCCGCTTCCGTTTCTGCTTCCTTTATCTTGCCTGCAGCTGACTTTCCCTTGATCAGCAGGCCTGCACCCAAGCCCATGGCAAGACCGACAATCAACACCACCATATACTCAATCATGTCCGTGTTCCTCCTGGTATCTCTTCTTCAGCCCGGCAAGGCGGTCCTTTATCCTTTTTTCTTCGCCTTGCTCCGAGGGCCGGTAATACTCCCGCTTTTGCGGGAGGTAATCCTGGGCAGTATAGTGGCCCGGAAAATCATGCGGATATCTGTAGCCTTTGCCCCTGCCGAGACGGCCCGCACCCTTGTATGAGGAGTCCTTCAGGTGGTCCGGTACCGGCATGAGCTGCCCTTCCTCAATGTCCTTCATCGCCTCTTTGATGCCGAGGTACGATGCGTTACTCTTCGGCGCCGAGGCAATGTATACAGCAGCCTGTGCGAGCGGCAGTTTGCCCTCAGGCATACCGATGCGCTCCACTGCCTGGTATGCGGAAACGGCCACAAAGAGCGCCCGCGGATCCGCGTTCCCGACGTCCTCGCTCGCGGCGATCACGATCCTGCGCGCGATGAACAACGGGTCCTCACCGGCAGTGATCATCTTTGCCATCCAGTAGAGCGTCGCGTCAGGGTCGCTCCCGCGCATGCTTTTAATGAAAGCGGAGATTGTGTCGTAATGTTCGTCTTCATCGTAGACCAGCGCCTTCTTCTGAATGGATTCCTCCGCCGTATGGAGATCATAGAGGATGGCGCCGTCAGGACCGGGCGCTGTCGAGAGAACACCGAGTTCAAGTGCATTCAGCACGCGCCGCGCATCGCCGTTGGATTTGGCGATAATGAGGTCGAGTGCATCCGGCGTCAGGATCACGGCCAGATTACCGAGTCCCCGGTCTTTATCGGCAAGCGCGCGAAGGATGAGCGTCTTAAGATCTTCATGGTCGAGCGGTTTGAACTCAAAGATCTGTGAGCGCGAGGAGAGGGCTGGAATAATGGCAAAGAAGGGATTCTGGGTTGAGGCGCCGATCAGCGTGATATTCCCCCGCTCCACATCGGGCAGGAGGGCATCCTGCTGTACCCGGGTAAAGCGGTGGATCTCATCGATGAAGAGAATGGTCCTTTTGTCGCTCTGAGCCCGTTCCTGCATCGCCTCGTGCGTCACCTTCCGGATGTCGGCTACTCCGGCGGTGACGGCATTGAGCGGGACAAAATGTGCGCTGCTTTGCTCCGCGATCAGGTGCGCCAGCGCGGTTTTTCCTACGCCGGGCGGACCATATAAAATGAGCGACATGAACCGATCGGTCTCAATGGCCCTGCGCAGAAGCTTGCCCGTACCCAGGATATGCTTCTGTCCCACGAACTCGGACAGGGCATGGGGACGCATTCTCCACGCCAGAGGCGCAGGAGTCGACTCGACGGACAGCAAATCTTTCTGAGTTTGCTTATTAAGATTTTTAAGACCCAACGTTCTTAACTGCGGGAGGGCTTACACGGGACCTGTAATAGTGAGGGGGCCGATTGATCCAGATCAGGACAACAGTGGACCGGGGATTCGAGCGAATACCCGGAATGCTGCCGATTTTCCAGGAAATTGCGCAATTCGCATCCGGCGAACGACCTTCGCGCGCAATGTCTCTGGAACTTCCGTACCCGGTATTTCCTCTCGGTGAATATATGTATGCATAAAAATCCCCATAGTCTCATTATGTTACCATGCTGGCAAAACAATCTGGTCGCGGACTGAGAACACCCGTTTATGAAAGTCCGTATCGTTAAAACGTCCCAGTAAACCGCTGTTTCTTGAGCACTATCACAAGCGCCGGAGCCTTAACTGCCCGCCCCTTTCGAGTACGCGCTGATTACACGTTAGTGTGGTTATGAAGCCGTTATTCCTGACCCGCAATATTTAGATCCCCCGCTTTTGCCGTGTGGATAAACTTGATTCCTGGATTAACCAGGTGGGCGCCATGTCTAAAAGTTTAGGCTTCCCAGTCCAATCTGGGCATGCACACCCTTTTCAGTGACAGCTCCCATAATTTTTTGTTCACGAGGAACAAGTTACATCATCACGGGCAAAGCAGGGGACGTTTTTTATGTCTGATACTATATACCAGAACCAGCCAAAAATGGCAAGGGGAAAATGGAGTCCGCCCGGTCATCGGGGCGATGTAATTTTATTGTATTTCAAGCCGATACAAAATGATATTGCCGCCTTCCTTCACAGCAGCAATCGGAACAAACAATGTTTTGCAGCTGTTTCTCAGATGTTTTCGGTAATATCGAGCAGTCGGCAGGCGATGTCCTCAGATTTTTGTTCCAGGATTCCATATCGCTCGCGCAAACGGTAAAGCTCATCGGTGATCGTAAGAGCCATGAGGATTGCCACTCGGTGCGGATCGACCGTGCCCGTACCTTTCTGTATTTCCTTCATCTTAGCGTCGATGAAGGCAGCCAGTTCACGGATATAACCGGGATCATCCTTGCCCTTGATGGTGTACATCTGACCGAATATCTCGACCTGCACGCGTTCCATAATACCATCCTTACCACAAAGACACGAAGACACCAAGAAATGCTTTAATCCTTGTCTGATAAAATACTTTTTTCAGGTGTCCTTTGTGTCTTCGTGTCTTAGTGGTATATCATTTTTTTTTACAACAGCGCATCCACGAACTCTCTCGGATCAAAGCTTTTGAGGTCTTCAATGGCCTCGCCGATTCCCACGAACTTTACCGGGATCAAAAGCTCCTTATAAATAGCGAAGACAATGCCGCCCTTTGATGTGCCGTCGAGTTTCGTGAGCACGATGCCGGTGACGCCCACCGTCTCATGAAACATCTTTGCCTGCACCAGTGCGTTCTGACCGGTGTTCCCGTCGAGGACGAGCAAGGTTTCATGCGGCGCGCCCGGGAGTTCGCGTGAAAGAATCCGGCGTACCTTTTTAAGCTCTTCCATGAGGTTCGATTTCGTGTGCAGCCTGCCGGCGGTATCCACGATGAGCACATCCACTGCACGGGCCTTAGCCGCCGATACGGCGTCGAATACCACTGCGCTGGGGTCGGCGCCTTCCTTGTGTTTGATCACCGGTATTCCCGCGCGCGCTCCCCAGATCGACAGCTGCTCCGATGCCGCCGCGCGGAAGGTATCTCCCGCGGCAAGCATCACTTTCTTTCCTTCTGCCTGCAGCCGGTTCGCCAGTTTGCCGATAGTAGTGGTTTTGCCCGTGCCGTTAACGCCGACAACAAGCACTGCCGATGGAGATGCGGTAAGAGAAAATATCGGCGACCGTGCCGAGAGGATCTCAAACAGTATCTGCCTGAGCCGGTCCCTTACCTGTTCGGGAGAGGACAGTTCATTGCGCTTGAACCGCTCCTTCAGGTCCTTGAGGACGAACGACGCGGTTTCGACGCCGACATCCGAAGCGATAAGCGCCTCCTCGAGTTCGTCGAGGAACGATTCGTCGATCTTCTCGCCCAGGATCAGTGAACCGACCTTGTCCGTAAAGTTTTTTCTGGTCTTAGCAAGCCCGTCGCGCAAACTGCGGAGAACGCCGAACATAGAGTACCTCAAATGAATTGGAAATTGAAGATTGGAAATTTGAGATTGGAGAACATACTGCCTGCGACAGCGCTTTAATTATAAATTTCCAATTTACACTCTTCAGCTTTCAATTCGGCATTCAAAGAATGCCGTCAAATATCCAGCGGCAGTTTGCCGCATGCGTCCACTTCGCCGCCCGCAACCGCCTTCTTGCCCCTGCGTAGCATTATTTCTTCAGCGTCTTCAGGCCCTTCCGCCGGTGTGGAGGCGAGCACGCTCCTGGCATGGTAAAGATACCGGTCGTGCATTTTACTGTAGCTAGACCACGCCCCCTCCGCCACTTTCTCTTTTTTGATCGTTGCCTGGAAGTTGTTGATCTTAGCCGCGAGGTCATCCAGGTAGTTGATGATGATCGCCTCCTGGATCTTAGGCCTCTTGGGAGAGCCAAACTCGTATTCGCCGTGATGCGAAAGCATGATATGCTTCAGCAGAAGGGTCAACTCGGCGGGGAACGACGGGATGGCGCTTATCTTCTCGACGATCATCTCATACCCCAGGGAGATGTGCCCGATGAGCCGCCCCTCTGTCGTGTACTCGATGGATTTTCTGACCGCAAGTTCTTTCACCTTGCCGACGTCGTGCAGGAATGCGCCCACGGTCAGCAGGTCAAGGTCCACTGAGGGAAAGTGCTTTGCTACATCGCGGGCAAGCGCAACAAGTTCGACAATGTGCTCAAGCAACCCGCCGATATAATTATGATGCAGCGTTTTTGCGGCGGGCGTTCTTTTGAACAAGGTCATAAAGGAAGGATCGTCAAGAAAGGTATTCATGAGCTGCCGGAGATAGCCATTGGAAAGTGCAGCCGCAACGGTCCGCAGCTCCATCACCATTTCATCGATGTTGCGCGGCGACGCTTCAAGAAAGTTTGCCACGTCAACCCTGGCATCATCCACTTTTTCAAGGGTCTTCATCTTGATCTGCATCGAGCCCTGATACACCGAGGCCATACCCCTGATTCGGACAAAATCCTCACGCTCGAACTTCCCGGAAACTTCATCGGCATTGTCCCAAAGCCTGCCATCGATCTCTCCGGTCTTGTCTGCCAGCTTCAATGACAGATAGGTCACGCCGTTCTTTGCCGTCGATACCTGTTTCGAGGTAACGAGGTAGATATCCTCGACCCAGTCGCCTTCTTTTAGCGATGCTATTGTCTGCATCAAAGCCCCCTTCGTACGCGTTTTGATAATAAACTATCGTCCCGGCATTGTCAAACGGAAAGCAGGAAGAGAGTGCCCGGACAACTGAATTTCATACATTTCCCGGACGCTGGTTTGTTTTAGGTGGGGAAGCGGTCTCGATGAGCTCCGCTTGAAAAGGCTTATATGGCGTTTGGGCTGCTCGTGCTGCGGGTCAATCGATTCGAGCGCGTTGCAAATGATCGTCGTCCCCTCCTCAATGTTCTCGAGTTGGACAAGATCATTGATCCAGAAAGTATTCTCATGAGGAGTTGTATGCCTGCAAGTAGATCAGAAAGGTGTTCCGAAGCACCGCGACGGCAAAAGCGAATTCGCCCGCGCCTATATGCCGTCATCGGGTAGGGAAGCTACTTCTTCCGTACATATACGCGATATTCGCCGTTTTCCTTGATCAGGCCGATGTATTCGTTACCGGTCATCTCGCACCACGCAGGCATGTCCTTTTCAATGCCCTCATCGTCGGACTGAATTTCAAGAACCTGACCCTGCTTCATTTCCTTGATCTTACCTGATGCCTTGAAGATCGGCATGGGACAGGCCAAGTTCACGCAGTCCAGTATTTCATCAGGTTTAATGTCCTTTACGTCCATAGAGTCACTCTCGCAGAAGCGGATTCACACGAATGAACACGGATTAATGCCGGTTTTTTTCACGCAATCCGCTATTGAATCACTCCATCTCATTTTCATGTCCCGCGTCAGGGGATATTCTAACGGGTGACGGCTTGCCCTGCTTCTTATAGTAATCGTCGAGCGCGGACTTTAGCGCCTCCTCGGCCAGCACCGAGCAGTGCATTTTTACCTTCGGCAGCCCGCCGAGAGCTTCAGCCACGGCAGCATTGGATATTTTGAGCGCCTCGTCGATGCTCTTCCCCTTCACCAGGTCCGTCACCATACTGCTGGTAGCGATCGCCGCGCCGCAACCGAAGGTCTTGAACTTTGCGTCCGTAATGATGTTGTTCTCCACCTTGATGTAAAGACGCATCACGTCGCCGCACACCGGGTTGCCCACGGTGCCGACGCCGTCGGCGTTCTCGATCTCGCCCACGTTATGCGGCTGGGCGAAATGTTCCATCACTTTTGAGCTGTACTGTTCCATAATATCCTCCTCATTTTCCTTTCTCTTTTTTTATCATGTCCTCATAGAGCGGTGACATCTCCCGCAGACGATGAACAATGGGGGGAAGTGTTTCTATCACGTAGTCGATGTCTTCCGCCGTGTTCCCCATCCCCAGCGACATCAGCAGCGTCCCGTTCGCGACCGCAGCGTCCGTGCCGATACACGTGAGCACATGCGACGACTTGAGCGAACGTGAGGTGCATGCCGATCCGCTCGAGACCGAGACCCCCTGCATATTCAGGAACAGGAGCATAGACTCGCCTTCCACATACCACAATGAGATGTTTAGATTATTCGGCAGTCTTTTCGTAGGATGGCCATTGATCACCAGGTGGTCGATCTTCTCACTGAGCCCCTTCTGGAGACGGTCCCTGAGCGGGGCAAGATATCTCATCCGGTTGGTGATCTCTGCGGCGGCGATCTCCGATGCCTTGCCCAGCCCCACGATGGCAGGCACATTCTCGGTGCCCGCACGCCTCCCGTCCTCCTGAATGCCGCCTTCGATCAATGGTTTGATCCTGACTCCCTTGCGCACAAAGAGCCCGGCAGATCCCTTGGGTCCGTAGAACTGGTGGCCGGAGAACGAAAGGGCATCAACGCCCAGGGTCTTTACATCCACCGGGATCCATCCCGTAGTGGCAACCGCGTCGGTATGGAGCAGTACGCCGCGTTCTTTGGTGATCCTGCCTATCTCTTCGATCGGTTCTATGGTGCCGATCTCATTGTTCGCGTGCATGATCGAGACGAGAATCGTCTCCTTGGTGATCGCGCTGGCGACGTCATCGGGGCTCACGAGCCCCTGTTTGTCCGTCGGCAGGTAGGTGACCGTGAAGCCCGATTTTTCGAGCGTTTTCGCCGGATGAAGAATTGAAAAATGCTCTATTTGCGATACGATAATATGTTTGCCCTTCTGGCTGTTCGCTTGGGCCAGACCTTTGATCGCAAAGTTGTTCGACTCGGCTCCGCTGGCGGTAAAGAATATTTCATCTGCCCGGGCCCCGATAAGATTTCCGGTTTTGTCCCTCGCCTCTTCGATGGCATTCTTTGCCTCCCGCCCGATATCATGCAAATTGGACGGATTGCCGAACTTTGCCGAAAAGTAAGGCAACATGGCCTCCAGAACTCTCGGGTGAACCGGCGTTGTGGCCGCATGGTCAAGATATACATTTCTCATTTCAACATGCCCCCTTTCCCGCCAAAACCGTTTTTCTCCTCGCTTTCAGGAGCATCGGTTCTTTCCGATGCTGCTGCAGGAGATCATGAAAGCTGATGCTGTCAAGCGCTTCCTCAATTTTTGCGCCCACCTTGGCCCAAACCATTCTGGCGACACAATCGTCGGTCTGGCAGCAATCAGCCGATTCTCCGGGCTCCAAACAATGAGAAAGGGCTATCGGGCCTTCCAGCACGCGCACAATATCACCTATCGTCAGTTCCAACGGCTTGCGCGCAAGCAAATATCCCCCTGCGGGACCGCGAACGCTCTCGATCAATCCGGCCTTGCCGAGTTTATGCAGGATCTGTTCGAGGTAGGAGAACGAAATTCCCTGCCGCTCTGCGATCTCCTTGATCGAAATTGGTCCCTTGCCGTAGTGCCTTGCGATCTCAAACACGGCCCGGACGCCGTATTTACCTTTTGTTGACAGTTTCATACTTTATATCTACCGGTGAAGGCCCATCCCCTCATCAAAGAGGACTGATTCTGTCTTCACTATCATTCAATGAAAACATAACAAACTTGACCAATTTTGTCAAGTATATTATTTCCTTGTTTTTTACGGTCATTTGAACTACTTTTAATCAGTTCATGGCAGACAGCTGTGCGTAATTGCCGAGGATAGCTAACACCCGGGGAAGATAAAAGGATCGATCTCCCTATGAAGATTCTTTGCATTTGTATATCTCTGTGTGCCTCCCTCGGTGAAAATCCGTGGTAAGCAATTTTAATCAAGAGTTGGAGGAGAGTCATGCCATACGATGAATATGAGATATCCCTTGCTCGGGAACTGAACTTATGTAAGAATACCATCCAGAGGATCCAAAAGTCACTCGGCATCCTGGAGCGGAAGCATAATAAGACCACCGAGGTTTTTATTCAGGAACTCCTGGACAATAAATTGATAGACCGTCTTGAATTTAAAGACGACTATGCTGCCTGGCAGAGCAGTTACGATTCACTTAAGAAATGGCAGGAACTGGAGCAGCAGTACCGGGAAGCCTTCAGGACGATGAAGATCTAACCTAACCCGGACATGCCGAAACCATTGTACGCATCTTCAAGAAATTGTCCTGCCATCCGGTTTCCGTGTCTCCATGATTGCGCGAGAATTTCCTGTTCGCACTCCCACCTGTTTATGTTATACTCTCTTCCATGCAGCAATCCAGCCCTCATAAGCCGATCACGAGCAAAGACAACAGCATTATAAAATACCTGCGCGCCCTGTCCGATCCAAAATTCCGGAGAAAGGAACAGGTCTTTTTGATCGAAGGCGTTAAAATGGTCGAAGAGGCGCTTCGGGACAAGGTCGGCGTTACCACGGTCGTGGCCTCGCCAGCTCTTGTTCAACATCATGGCAAAGGTGTGCTCAAGCTGGCGGAGGCCAGATCCATCGATATTCTCTGGATCGCTGAAAGACTTGTAGACGCAATATCGGAGAGTAAAACCCCTCAGCCGGTGATGGCGATCGTTAAGATGAAGGAACACAGCGAAGATGAGCTCTTCGATCATGCCTCAAAGCTCATTATCATTTGCCATCAGCTTCAGGACCCGGGCAACCTCGGCACTATCATCAGAACGGTCGAGGCCGTGGGCGCGGCCGGCATAGTGCTGGCGCCCAGTACCGTTGATCCCTACAGCGCCAAGGCAATAAGGGCATCAATGGGCAGCATCCTCCGGCTTCCCGTGGTGCGCGTCGGGAACGCGAACGAATTCTTGAAGCTGTGCAAGCAGAGGGGTTTTCAAACAATCGCAGCCGTCGTGACCGGCGACAAGTCCCACTTTGCTCTCGACCTCAAAAAACCGACCGTGATCGTTCTAGGACAGGAAGGCGCCGGACTACCGCAGGACATCATGGCTGAAGTCGACCTTCGCGTTCGTATTCCCATGGTGGAAGCGATCGACTCTTTGAATGTTGCCGTCTCCGCAGCAGCGGTACTTTATGAAGCGGTGAGGCAAAGGATGTAAAAGGCAGCTCGAAACACCGCTTACAACCTTTCTAATCCGGTCCACACCCCCTGCTCTTTCCCCGATAGTACGCTTCATATTGACAAACGTACTGTCAAGCCCGTATAATCCACAACACTATTTACAGAAAGGTATTGTGCAATGAACCGAATCATCAAAAAATACGGACAGTTCCTCGAAAGATCAAACACGGTCTTCTCCAAGGCCGCTTCAAAACACGGTGTCGGCTGCAAACAAGGGTGCCATGAGTGCTGTTCAGTCGGCTTCTTCGACATCACTCTTCTCGACGCGATCTATCTTCGCGACGCACTGAAACAGCTCCCCGCGCCTATCAGGGAACGGGTACTCGCAAAGGCCAATGAACAGATCGATATCCTGGAAAAGAAAAAGGCCTTTTCCCGCAAAGATCCGCTGCTCAAAACGCTGCCCGCCATCGACTCGATCTCCCGCAGATCGGCAAAGATGTCCTGCCCGGCGCTCGAGAACGGCTCATGTCTGATCTATAACCAGCGGCCGCACATCTGTCGCATCTTCGGTCCGACCATCCGCGGCCCGCGCCGCGCTGTGCAGCTCGCAGGCTGCGGACTTTTTACAAAAGACATTCCCGAAGCCGATTTCCCCATCTTCGACCACTATGCGGAAGAAAAGAAATTGCAGAAGGCCATGTTTATAAAGGCCGGCCGAAAGCGGCTCCGCGAAGTTGATACCATCATTCCCGCGGCGTTGACGCTGGATTTGAAGAAATGGTTGTAACCCCAATTCACCGCTGAGACCCAGAGACTTGGAGAAATACGAGACGGGAACAGATTCCTTCTCGATCTTTTTTTTGAATTTTTCTGTGTCTCCTTGCCTCTGTGGTAAATCTTGATCTATGGAAATCATCAGTAAAAAAACCGTCTGGAAAGGTAATTTCATGAGCGCGGTGGAGATCACCTATCGCGATGCTCGCGGAGCGGTTCGAACCTGGGAGGCCCTCGAGCGCGTCGGTGTCAGCGGCATCGTGGTGATGGTCGCCGTCACGCCTGACCATAACGTCATTCTTGAAAAACAGTTCCGGCCGCCTATGGGCCGGGACGTAATCGAACTCCCTGCGGGACTTGTGGAGTCCGGTGAATCAATGGAATCCGCAGCGAAGCGCGAGCTGATCGAGGAAACGGGATGGTCCGCGGGGAAAATAGAATTTCTTGCTGAAGGACCGATCTCAACGGGAGCTTCGACCGAAGCGCTCCGTGCCTATCTGTGCACGGAACTTGTCCATGTAGGCAAGAATGGTGGAGACGACAACGAGATCATCGATGTGATGGAGGTTCCGATCCAGAACGTACAGGATTATCTCCGCACCGCGCAAATCAACGGTACGCTCGTGGACTTGAAGGTTTTCGGGTTGGTGGAGTTGGCAAGAAAGGCCCTTGGTTTGTAAAATCCGGGATAGGACAAGCCGGGACCAAAACTTTAACACGTTACACGAATTACACAAATAATCCGAAAGTCACAAATTAAAATATACAAGCTCCCGGTTTTATGAGTGTAAGTCCTATTAGTGTCATTCGTGATACTGTCTCATTCTAAATCGATGAAATTCCCGATCTGCTTGTTGTATTCGTCTATTCCCGTAAAATGAATCGTCTGAAGTCCCTGCCCCCGCGCCCGTTTGATGTGATCGATATTGTCATCGACAAAAAGCGTTTCTCCAGCCTTAACACCCAGAGCACTGCATACATCCCGGAACACGGACGCATCACGTTTGCTTTTATGGGTGTAGAAGGAGTTGAATATTGCATCGAAGTGCTGGAAGAGCGCAGTTTGCCCGTCTATTTCGTCGAGCCAGTCCGTCTGATCGCTCAACAGGGCAACAATGAACCCCTTTTGCCTCAGGTGATCTACGGACGCGATCATAGGCGGTCTGAGCACGAATCGCCTCATGATCTCGCTTGTAAGCTCGGCGTCAGTCCCGCGGATACCGGCCTTGGTCCTTACCGCGTTCCAGAACGAGGCTTCGTCCGCCCTGCCGACAAGATACCCCGTCTCGTAAATGAGCGCATCAACCGTCCGGAAAAAGTCATCGGGATCGAGCCCGCTCTCCTTCCCAATGGCCTGAAGTCCTTTCCAAAAACCCTCATCTGCGATCACACCGCCAAAATCAAAAAGGACCGCTTTAATCACATTCTGCATAATGATGACTTTGATGCTCCTACCAGCAATTATTCGAAAGACCTTGATCTCTTCCATATTGAAAATCTGTGAGTGGGGATCGAAGCTTGAAATTCTAAGATCATTATACAGCTGGTATTTATAGTACTACCACTCGCAACAACAATCAATAAGCAATGGATGCAAAAAATGATACGCGTGCAGCTGACCGCAATACGGGACTTCGCTCACTGAAGCAAGGAAGCCCCGGAGG
This sequence comes from Nitrospirota bacterium, assembly GCA_049793155.1. Taxonomy (GTDB): domain Bacteria; phylum Nitrospirota; class UBA9217; order UBA9217; family UBA9217; genus JALNZF01. The sequence continues at coordinate 40,486 of JBARBN010000053.1, read as the reverse complement.
CACAATGCCATCCGGGGCTGAGGGGAACTGCAATATAGCTTCTATAACCTATACTACTTCTTATCAACTTTCATTTTTGCGTTCAGAACATTTGCCCAATAGTTTTTACTTTCAGTTTGTGACATGTCATTTCTGCGCGCGTCCGTCGAGTTTAGAATCTGACCTCGAACGTCAAGTAGATATCCGTCGCCTTTTCGACCGGCGCCAGCATCTGGGCATTCGCGGGGCTGGTTGCCAGGTCTGAGATCTTCTTCGGGGCTCCGACCCAGTTGTTGCTGCCCGTATAGTCGAACTTGTAGGACTGATAGCCGACCTTGAAGAAGGCCTTTCCCTTCTTGGAAATGCGCTGGTTCTTCAGCTCCTGGATGACATAGATTTCGTAGACACTGCCGCGGGTTCCGAGTTTGCTCGTCCAGACGTCGTCTGCGGCCGGAACCATGCCGATCCAGTTTTTTGATCCCTGGTTGTACTCTACGCCGATCTTCGTGTTCAGGGATTCGATGTCATAACGTCCGCCGATATACACGGCTGTGCCGGTACGGCTTTCCGCATTACTGCCTGCATCGTACATCAGGCCGGCAACAGGAACAAGGCCGAACGGACCGGCATCGACCTGGAACAGCTCATCATTAGGATGGGTCTTGCTTTGAGCGGCGGACAAAAACAGGTTAAGGTCGTGAACTTTCCCCATGACAACGCCGCCAATCCAGTCGATGTCGCCAAGGTTGTGCCGTACGGGCCCGGTCAGGGCACTGCCGTCGGAAGGCGCATCGAAAATGTGCGCGCCTTTCTGATACTGCACTTGCGCCTTCAGGCTCTCAGTGTCATACAACGAAGCCATTACACCGTAAAAAGACGTGTCCTTAAGAGAGGAACCGGTCGGCGTAGTAAAACCGCTGTCAAAACCCTTGCCGTAGCAGAGTTTTACGAACGCGCCCGGCATTACCTCTATATCCGGAGCATAGCCTACGGTAGCGCCGTCGAATGCGTAGTCGACCATGATGGCGGGTACGCCCGCGCTGCCGGTCTTTTCTTCATTATTTTTTAAGTTCGTGGGGACGCCGCCCGTGGTCGGCCTCCTGCCGACGGAGAACCAGAGGGGCAGCTGTCCGATATTGCTTACGGTGGCATAGGCATAATCTACGCGTAGCGTGTTGTCCTCGGGTATGTGGCCGACCGTGCCGTCGTTCGGCCCCGTTGCCCTGTCCGAGAAGAAGGCGCCGTCAGCAGGCCCCGAGGTCTCATGACCCCACACTTTGTACATGATAAGGCGAGCCTTGACACTCACGTCTTCCATGGCGTTTGCTTTTAAGTTCAGACCGAAACGGTTCGTCATGAGCGAATCGTTCTTGACATCGTAGCTTTTTACGGTGGCCGGCGGCGGTGTCGTCATCCCTCCGAGCTGCCAGGGCAGAACATCCTGGAAATTATAATATTCGTGTACGGTACCTTTGACCGAATCGAACCTGTATTGGTAATCACCGCCGATCTCAAGCCATGAGGTCTCATCAGCAGCCGTTGCAAAGCCTGCGGTCAGAAGGACGAACGACATTGCTACCAGAAGTACTTTTTTCATTACCGAATGCCTCCTTTTAATTTTAAAACCGAGATATATGTCAGATACCTATCGTTCCCGTTCACCTCCTCACGCAATTAGAACTAAAAAAACAGGACCATATTGTTGCATTGTTAATAATATTTGCAACTATGAAGTCAAAAAATAGCCCCAACTTGCCGGGAAAAACGCAACAATCGGGAATAATTTGGCTCGACAACGATCTGATGATTTAGGGGTCTTATAATTATCGTCTGCATGCTGGAAAAACTTACATTTCGTCCTCATAGTACTTGCATCCTACGTGCCAAAGATATCACATTGAATTTAAAGGCAGCTGCAAGACTAATTTTTTGCAGGAATGCTAAACATCATGATATTTTATCAAATATGCAAAAAAACAGCGTTCTAAATCATCGTTTCATAAAATTATCTAAACAGTGAACATGCCTCTGAAGAGGGCGAAACCGCGCTTCCGGTATTATATTTAAAGAATCCTGATCGTCTGGTGGATGATGGTACAGCCTGAGTGCAAGAAGGAGCGTCCTTACCGCACATTTGCCGCCCGGTTGTTTTCGGTTCCGACTCATAAGGGAACTTTCGGAGAACCTTGCGTACGTTGAAACCCCATCGGCATTTAATAGAATATCGTATATTTTTTCCCGCAGCGACATAATGCGCAATTGGATGTTACGACGTCATCCTTGATATAGGTCTGAAAAAAAATCTTGACTATCCTCCCTGAGACTGTATAATTCCTAACCTTAAGTGCGGAATGAGTACACACACGGACAGCCTCATACAAGATAATTCCGATCGTGCCCTTACTTGGATAGGACTCAGCAGCGTTCCGGGGGTCGGACGCATCACGTTCAGGAAACTTGTCAGCCTTTTCGGTTCACCGGAGCGTGCGCTCTTCGCCTCTCGTGAGGACCTTCAAAAGATCGGCATGCTGTCCGAAAAGGTCGCCGCGGCGATTGGGTCCTTCCCCTGGCAGGAGCATGCGAAACAGGAGGTCGCGAAAGCGGCTGAAGCGAACGTTGCGATCGTGACCGCCGACAGCCCTGCGTATCCCGAAAGCCTCAGGCATGCACCGGATTCGCCACCCTACCTGTATGTGAAAGGCGAGCTGCAGGTACAAGACAGGAACTCCATCGCGATCGTCGGAACCCGTAAACCCACTCACTATGGGATGACCGTCACGCGACGGATCGCATCAGAACTTTCCTCGGCGGGCTTTACTATTGTCAGCGGCATGGCGAGGGGGATCGACACCCAGGCGCATCGTGGTTCGCTTGCGGCAAAAGGCCGGACCATAGCAGTGCTCGGATGCGGTATTGACGTCGTGTATCCGCCCGAGAACAAAGGACTGATGGAAGAGATCATCCAGGCGGGGCGTGGAGCCGTGGTGACTGAGAACCCTTTTGGCACGCAACCCGAGTCGGGCTACTTCCCGGCGAGGAATCGGATCATCAGTGGGCTGTCGCGGGGAACCGTCATCATCGAGGCTGCCGAGGACAGCGGCTCGCTCATCACCGCTAAGTACACGCTCGAACAGGGCCGCAAGCTTTATGCCGTACCGGGGAACATCGGCTCGTTAACCAGCAAGGGCACGAATAGCCTGATCAAGCAGGGCGCGATCCTCGTGGAAGGCGTCGAAGATATCCTGAGGAACCTTGGGATGGACAAGCAGGATAATGGTTCAGCCATATCTGCCCGCCCCCTGCCTGCGCTTACCCGGGAAGAAACAACCGTGCTTTGCTGTATTACGAATGAACCGAAGCACATTGACATCATTATGAAGGAAAGCGGCGCCAATGCCGGGAAACTGAGCGGAGTCCTGATCAATCTGGAGTTGAAAGGACTGACGAAACAGCTTCCGGGGAAGTATTTTGTTCGGGAAGATTGAAACGGTCGTAAAAAGTCATGATCTACCGCAGAGACGCCGAGACACGGAGAAAAGTATTTTTGAATTGATAAGAATTTTCTCTGTGCCTCTGGAGTAAACACAAAGGAGATTTTTTTGGACGAACAGATGATGGACCTCGTCTCGCTTATCGCGGGCCAGGTTCGAAATAAACAGGAGTTGTTCGATAACGAAGGCAAGATCATGCAAACTCTGCTGAACAGCGGTTTCCGGATCACTGAAGCTGACGCTGCGCTCACACTCATGCAGACCCTCGTACAGAACCAATCAGAAAGCCTCATCACACGGGAACTGAAGGCGTCTTCCATACGGATGAGGACGATGAACCGGGAAGAACGCGAACGTTTTACTGTTGAAGCTTTTGGTTTTGTATCAAAACTCACCCACCTCGGCATCATCTCCGAGGACCAGCGGGAAGAATTGCTGGAAAAGGCCATGACGGCATATACTGAACGGATCGAGCTTGACCATATCAAGAACCTTATTGCCCTTGTCTTTTTCGTCTCCCCGCTCGATCATGAGCATAGTTCTTCTGCGAATCTCCGGCGGATCAAAAATACGGCGTGGAATTAGAATGGCTTCACCACAGAGATCACAGAGAATCCCGAATATGAATCGTTTCTTTAACTCTGTATTTATTCTCGGTGTCCTCTGTGTTAAAAAGGGCATTGCTTAATGAAATCCCTCGTCATTGTTGAATCACCTGCAAAGGCAAAAACCATCGCAAAATATCTCGGCGATGCCTTTGAGGTTCGCGCCTCTGTAGGCCATATTGCAGACCTCCCGAGCAAAGGGCTCGCGGTCGACGTTGACAATGGATTTAAACCCACCTACGAACTCACTGAACGCGGAACTCAGGTGGTTCGCGATCTCCGGAAAGCACTGAAAAACGCAAGCGCCCTGTATCTCGCGACCGACGAAGACCGCGAGGGCGAAGCTATCTCGTGGCACCTCGTTGAGCATCTGAAGCCGAAGATACCGGTGCGACGCATGGTATTCCATGAAATCACAAAATCCGCGATCGAACACGCACTCGCCAATCCCCGCGGCATCGATCACGGGCTGGTTGATGCTGCTGAGACCCGCCGGATACTGGATCGGCTCTTTGGATACGAGGTGTCTCCGGTGCTGTGGCGACGCGTAAACCGCGGCTTATCAGCCGGCCGGGTTCAGAGCCCCGCACTCCGTCTCGTGGTGGAACGCGAACGTGAACGCATCGCTCATGTCGCTGCCGGATACTGGGGCATCGAAATTTCAACGGCGACGACACCTCCCTTTCTTGCCACGCTCGTCGCACTCGACAGCACCAGAGTCGCTACGGGCAAGGACTTTGACAGCCAGGGTCGTGCCGGCGGCAAGGTCATCGTAATCGACAAGACCCGGGCAATGGCACTGGCAGCGGGCCTTGACAAGACTCTTCTTACGGTTCGAAGCGTCGAGGAAAAACCTTACCGCTCGTCGCCAAAGGCGCCGTTCATGACGTCAACCCTTCAACAGGAGGGCGGCCGGAAATTGCGCCTGTCCGCGGCACAGGTCATGCGTGTCGCACAGGGCTTATATGAACGCGGGTTCATCACGTATATGCGAACGGACAATGTGGTGATCTCCGATGAAGCGCTTGAGGAAATCCGCGCGGAAGTGGGGAAGTTATACGGCCGGCAATACCTCTACCCGACCCCTCGCGCCTACTCGTCAAAAGTGAAAAACGCCCAGGAAGCCCATGAAGCGATCCGTCCGAGCACGCCGATGCGTTCACCGCGCGAACTGAAGAGCGAGCTAAACTCGCAGGACCTTGCCCTGTATGAGCTTATCTGGCAGCGCACTCTCGCTTCGCAGATGGCCGACGCGATTGGCACCACCCTCAGCATACGCCTGGGCGCACTGAGCAATGGAACTGACTGCGAATTCACCGCGAGCGGCACTACGATCGCCTTTGCAGGCTACCGACAGGTGTACGAGGAATCCACGGATGACGATACCGAGAACAGCAGGGGTGAAGCGCTGCTGCCGAAGCTTGCTGTTGGTGACAAGGTAAATATTGCCGACATCACTCCGAGCGGACACGTAACGCAGCCACCCGCACGGTACACTGAAGCGTCGCTGATCAAAAAACTTGAGGAACTGGGCATTGGCCGTCCCTCAACCTGGGCATCCATCATGCAAACGATCGTCAATCGTGGTTACGTTTGGAAAAAAGGCCAGGCGCTCGTACCCAACTGGGTCGCGTTCTCCGTCATTAATCTGCTAGTAAAGCACTTCTCCGGTCTTGTAGACTATAGTTTTACCGCGAACACGGAAGAAGATCTCGATGCGATCGCGCAGGGCCTGCAGAAGAAGGAACAGTGGCTCGCTGATTTTTATTTCGGCAATGACCAGGGCCTCGTTGGTCTCAAGCAACGCGTCGCTATAAACCTGGATGAGATCGATGCCTCAGCGATCAACACATTCCCCGTCGGCATTGACCCCGAGACCGGTCTTGAGGTCGTGGTTAAGCCGGGGAAATTCGGACCTTACGTTCGCCGCGGTGAAGAAACAGCCAGCGTTCCCGATACCATGACGCCCGATGAGCTGACACTGGAGGCGGCGCTGAAACTTCTCGCTGCACCAAAGGGGACCGACCCGATCGGCGAAATAGACGGTCTGCCTCTCTTCATCAAGAGCGGCCGCTATGGCGCGTATGTTCAGCTGGGTACTCCTGATGCTCCCCCACCCGGGCTCGACAAACCGAAGATGGTGTCCTTGTTCAAGACAATGGACCCGGCTCACGTCACCCTCCAGGACGCCGCACAGCTGCTCTCGCTTCCGCGTGTGGTGGGCGTTGATCCTGTTGACGGAGTGTCGATCACCGCACAAAATGGCCGCTATGGCCCCTATATCACCAAGGGTAAGGAAAGTCGCACGCTCGCGAGCGAAGAACAGATCTTCGATATTACCGTCGAACAAGCCCTTGCGCTGCTTGCTACGCCTCGCCAGTACGGCCGCCGCGCTGCGCCAAAGCCTCCGCTGCGCGAGTTTGGCAATGACCCGGTGAGCAGCAAACCGGTTCTGGCCAAAGAGGGCAAGTTCGGCATCTATGTCACCGATGGGGAAACCAATGCCAGCCTCATGCGGAGCGACCGCCTCGAGGAAATGTTACCCGAACGAGCGTATGAACTGCTGGCGATTCGTCGTGAAAATGCGAACAACGGCGGCGGGCGCAAAAAACGCACACCATCCAGGAAAGCGCCCAAGAAGCCTTCAAGAAAAAAGAAATCATCGGCATCTATCTCTCCCGCAAAATCTTAGCAGGATGCTCCCGGCCAAATGATCTTCCCCTTTCCGCCTCGCTCATCGGCAGCCGGTATTAACCCATGCACAATTTACCTCTTCCCTTGCAAATTTGCGGCTGTTACGCTAAAGTATCCTCATGCGCAAGCATATTTTTGATTTCCTCTCCTACCTCAGAAATGAGCGAAATGTTTCTCCTCACACCCTGCGGGGCTATCTTTCCGATCTCGAACAACTGTCCGCCTTTCTCGGCGATAAAGAGCCGGCCGCAGTTGACCATCAAACGCTTCGGCGGTTCATAGCCCACCTCATGCAGGACGAGGTGAAAAAAGCATCCATTGCAAGGAAACTCTCGGCCATCCGGTCGTTCTTCAGGTATCTGAACCGTGAAGGAGTACTCATGAGCAATCCGGCCCGGCTTGTCGCCACACCGCGGCGCGAAAAACGCCTTCCTTCCGTGTTGACAGCTGACGACGCGTTAAGACTTATTGAATCGCCTGACGCAAGGAGACCTGAAGACCACCGAACCGCGCTGAGAGACCGTGCCGTGCTTGAAACCCTTTACTCCACCGGCATCCGTGCGAGCGAACTCATCGGCATGAACCGGGAAGACATAGACCGCCACGGCAGCCTCGTCCGCATCAGAGGCAAGGGCCGCAAGGAACGGATCGTGCCCATCGGCAATAAGGCACGAGAGGCAATCGATGCATATCTGACCTATCCGTCCCGCATCGCGGAATCCGCCGCGGTATTCATCGGGCCGTCAGGAAAACGCTTGACAGCGCGCACTGTTCAGCGTATTTTAGAAAACCACAGAAAACAGCTGGGTCTGCAGCAAAAGGCGAGTCCGCACACGCTTCGTCACAGCTATGCCACGCATATGCTGGAGTCAGGAGCGGACCTGCGTGCTATTCAGGAACTTCTCGGACACGCGAGCCTTTCGACCACCCAGCGCTACACACACGTGAACCTCGACTCGCTGATGGAGGTATATGACAAGGCGCATCCGAAGGCGAGGAAAAAATAGACGAACGAAGGACGAGGGACGAAAAGACAATGAAAGACTTCGTCCATCGTCATCGTGAGAGAAGCGAACGATCGACCATGGTCCATAGTTTTTTGGCACCGGAGGAGCAATGAGTGAAATAACACCCCTGCACGGAACTACGATACTGGCAGTCCGACGGAACGGCAAGACAGCGATCGCCGGCGACGGCCAGGTGACCGTCGGCGCCACCGTGATGAAGCACAACGCAAAAAAAGTCCGCAAAATGTATAATGACAAGGTCCTTGCCGGTTTTGCGGGCGCAACTGCCGATGCATTCACGCTCTTCGAAAAATTCGAGGCGAAACTGGATCAGTATCACGGCAACCTCACCCGTGCCGCCGTGGAGCTTGCAAAGGACTGGAGAACGGACAGGGTCCTCCGCCGGCTCGAGGCCCTGATGATCGTCGCTGACCATGAACGCTCCTTTATTCTCTCCGGCAACGGTGACGTGATCGAACCGGAAAATGGCATCTCTGCCATCGGCTCAGGCGGCCCCTATGCCCTTGCCGCAGCCCGCGCGCTCATTGACCACACTAAGCTCGACACCCGCGCGATCGTGGAAGAAGCGATGAAGATCGCAGCGGAGATCTGCATTTATACGAATAGTGTTATTACGGTAGAAGAATTGTAAACGCAGGAGACAGTAGTCAGGAGCCGGAAGCCAGAATAAGCAACGTATGCAATTTTTTACTGACTCCTGACTACTGTATTTTTTCGGAGGTTTTTTTGAAAAATTCGCTCACACCGCGACAGGTTGTCGAAGAGCTCGATAAATACGTGATCGGCCAACACAATGCCAAACGAGCCGTTGCTATTGCGCTCCGGAATCGCTGGAGACGTCAGCATCTGTCTGAAGACCTCCGTGATGAGGTCATGCCGAAGAACATCATCATGATCGGCCCCACCGGCGTAGGGAAGACCGAGATCGCCCGCCGACTCGCGAGGCTTGTTCAGGCCCCCTTTCTCAAGATCGAGGCCTCCAAATTCACTGAGGTCGGGTATGTGGGCCGTGATGTGGAGTCCATCATTCGCGACCTTACCGAGATCGGCATCAATATGGTGAAGACCGAGATGGCGGAACAGGTCCAGGAGAAGGCAGCGGCCATGGCGGAGGAGCGTCTTCTCGACCTTCTGCTGCCGCCTCCCCCGCCCAGGACATCGCCGGGTCACGAAACCCCTTCAATCGAGCAGGAACAGCAGCACACCAGCACGCGCGAAAAACTCCGTCAGCAGTTCCGCGAGGCCAAGCTTGACGAACGGCTGGTGGAACTCGAGCAGAAGGAAAAGGTCATGCCCTTCGGCATCATCTCGAATATCGGCATGGAAGAGATCGAGATGAACCTGAAAGAAATGCTCGGCGGACTCCTTCCCGAAAAGACCAAGCGTCGCAGGGTAAAGGTAACGGACGCGCTCCGACTGCTGGTCCAGGAAGAAGCCGCGAAGCTCATCGACATGGATAAGGTCATCAAGGAGGCGATCCAGAGAATAGAGGAGTCCGGTATCGTGTTCCTCGACGAGATCGACAAGATCGCAGGACGCGAGTCGCATGGTCCGGACGTGTCCCGCGAGGGTGTTCAGCGCGACCTTCTGCCGATCGTCGAAGGATCCACGATAACGACCAAGTACGGTCCGGTCGGGACCGACCATATCCTGTTCATCGCCGCGGGTGCGTTCCATGTTTCAAAACCGTCTGACCTCATCCCCGAGCTTCAGGGCAGGTTCCCGATACGGGTCGAGTTGGATTCGCTGGGCAAGGCAGAATTCATCCGGATCCTGACCGAGCCGAAGAACGCACTTATCAAGCAGCAGATCGCCCTCCTTGCCACGGAAGAGGTCTCCATCACCTTTTCCACCGACTCGATCGAAGAGATCGCCGACATCGCGGCCAAGGTGAATGAACGCACGGAGAATATCGGGGCCCGCAGACTCCATACTGTCATGGAACGCCTGCTCGACGAGATATCCTTTGATGCCCCTGAGAAAAAGGGGATCAAAGTCTCCATCAACGCGGACTATGTGCAAAAGCGCCTTGCCGACGTCCTGAAGAGCGAGGATCTGAGCAGGTATATACTGTAATCTTTCACCACCAAGGCACCAAGACACTAAGAATAACTTAGAGCCTTCGTGCCTTCGTTGACAAGTTTTTGAGGCTTTCGTGGAAAAACTGATCGAAAAAGCCAGGACCCTAATCGAGGCCATGCCTTACATCCAGACGTTCATGGGCAAGACCTTCGTGATCAAGTACGGCGGCAACGCCATGGTCGACGAAGATCTGAAGCATGGATTCGCCCAGGATGTGGTCCTCCTCCGCTACATCGGGATCAATCCGGTGATCGTCCATGGCGGAGGGCCGCAGATCGGACGGACAATGGAACGAATGGGGATAAAACCGACCTTCGTTTCAGGCCAGCGGGTCACTGACAAAGAGACCATGGACATCGTTGAAATGGTCCTCGGCGGCAAGGTGAACATGGAGATCGTGAACCTCATTAACCAGGCCGGCGGCAAGGCTGTAGGACTTACCGGCAAGGACGGAGGACTGATCCAGTCAAACAAGTTGAAAATGACAAGGAAATCCGAAAGCACGGGAGAGACCGAGATAATCGATATCGGTCTCGTCGGCGAAGTGGCGGAAGTAAGGCCCGGCGCTCTTGTCGCCCTGGAACGGGGCGGCTTCATCCCGGTGATCGCGCCCATCGGGGTCGGTGTTCATGGAGAAACATATAATATTAATGCCGACCTTGTGGCAGGGGCTGTCGCCGGCGCGCTCAAGGCGGAAAAACTCATCTTACTGACGGACCAGTCTGGCATCCTGGACAAGGACCAAAAACTCATCCCCACGCTGAACAAGAAGAAGGTAGAATCCCTGGTCCATCAAGGCATAATCGCCGGCGGCATGCTGCCCAAGACCAGATCGTGTTTCGAGGCGCTTGATGCCGGCTGCTCAAAGGTCCATATCATCGACGGCCGTGTCCCTCATGCCCTTCTGCTCGAGATATTCACCAAGGAAGGTGTAGGGACGGAGATCACGCTTTAGGAAATCTTATCATATATCCTCATGGCTCAATCTCTCAATGTAAGAATACGCCGCATCACCTGATGCGGCGTTCATGCTTTCCGGGGTACTTGCATCAGACAAATAAACCTGCTGATGTGCGATTTGCGCTAAATCTTTTAGTTTCAGCTTGTCGGTGAAAAAGGAACAGATGAAACAAATAACTTCCGGGTCTATTGCCCGGAATCTCATGGACGAGTTTGCCAATCTGACCGGGATGCTCTCGGACGGGAAATTGCCGCGCCGCTATTTATGGACAGACGCCTTTGCCGTCTGCAATTTCCTGGGACTTTACCAACAGACAAATGATGAACATTACAAGAAGTTCGCGTTGCACCTCGTCGATCAGGTTCACTTCATACTCGGGCGACACCATGACGACGATCCAAGAACCGGCTGGATCAGCGGCCTCAGTGAACAAGAAGGCATATTGCATCCTACACAAGGCGGGTTACGAATCGGTAAAGGGATGAACGAGCGCGGGCCCAAAGATCCCTATGATGAACAGCTGGAATGGGATCGGGATGGACAGTACTTTCATTACCTGACGAAGTGGATGCACGCTCTTAATAGAGTAAGCAGAGTCACAGGAGATCCAACCTGCAGCAGATGGGCGATCGAACTTGCGAAAGTCACGCACGACAAGTTCACCTATGTCCCCTCTTCCGGTGGACAGAAACGCATGTATTGGAAAATGAGCATCGACCTCTCGTATCCGCTAGTAACCTCGATGGGGCAGCACGATCCTCTCGATGGTCTCATCACGTATCTTCAACTCCAGCCGACTGCAGTAAACGATCCCGATAAATCCGCGGATTTCGACCTCAGTGCGGAGATTAAAGATATGGCCGCTATGTGTGAAGGAAAAAGTTGGGCAACCGATGATCCCTTGGGTATCGGTGAACTCTTGAGCAATTCATATAAATTAGCTCAATTGATCGTGATCGAAGAATTTGAACAAGCCGCCCTTCTGGATGTTCTCCTGGATTCTTCACTGATCGGCTTGCAAGCCTATACACGGGGAAGGAATCCCCTGATGACTCCTGCGAAGTACCGGCTTGCATTTCGGGAACTGGGTTTGTCCATAGGATTGCATGCAATTGAGAAGCTGCAGGGACTAATCAAGCAAACTCCGCGCGATCTCAAGATGACGCGCCACCTGCATTCGCAAATCGAAAACCTGATGCGATATACGCCGTTTAGTGAGGTTATTGAGGCTTTTTGGCTTGAACCTGCAAACAGACAGGCCAGTACCTGGAGGGAGCATCGCGATATCAATATGGTGATGCTGGCAACCAGTCTTGCCCCTGATGGGTATCTCTCGCCGGGATAAGTTAACAGGGCCGGTGTGCCGGACATTCATTTTGAAATACATCGAGTATTCATTCCAATGCAGTCTATCGATTATATTCTGACACCTTAAAACACTGGAAAATATCGCGCGAAAGCGTTATCCTATGATATAGGTGCTTATTAAAGCTTGCTCCTCGAGTGCGGTTCTCGGTCCAAAAGGCACCGGTGGCATCTCCATGGCAATATCGGGATTTTTAAAAATGACAAAGGAGGATTTACCTTGAAGATCGGTACGATAATATCAAACGGAATCATCATTCTCCTTCTCTTGGCCTCGACGTCTGCGGTCGCCCAAATACTTCCTGAAGACCCATCCAAAGGGGGCCAACTGTTTGTAAGCAAGGGATGCGTGAAATGCCATGCTGTCAACGGTGAGGGAGGAAAGACCGGGCCGGATTTGGGCACGATCACTCTCGGCGGCACACAACTGGATCTGGCGGCGGAGATCTGGAACCATACTCCATCTATGATCGCGGGTATGGAACAAGCGGGGATCCCCAAGCCGACGCTGACCGGACAGGAATTTACCGAGATCACCGACTATCTCTATTTTCTCAGGTTCTTTGATAAGCCTGGCGATGCCGCCAGCGGGAAATACCTCTTCGACCAGAAGGGCTGCATCTCTTGTCATCTTGTCTCGGGTAGAGACAAAGACGGCGCGCCCGGACTCGATGAGTTTCCCCGAAACGCTTCGCCGGTTTTTCTAAGCCAGTCGATCTGGAATCACAGCCTGCGCATGATGGCCCGCATGGTACGGATCGGGATGATGTGGCCCCATTTTACTGAAACAGAGATGATGGATACACTGGCTTATATCAGGACCGCGGCAAAGGGTGCGGAAGAACCTTTTTTCATCAGGCAAGGCAATCCCAGGGAAGGCAGGGCGGTCTTTAACGCCAAGGGATGTGCCAATTGTCATTCAGTCCATGGCGAAGGCGGAAAGGGAGGCCCCGATCTCGGGAAAAGAGCCGAGGCCTTTTATACGAGCCTCACCCAGATCGCTTCGAGCATGTGGAACAAGAGCCCTGAGATGATCCTGTTTACAATAGCCCCAACGCAGTGCGGGGTTCCCCGGTTCACCGCGAAAGAAATGACGGATCTCCTCGCCTATCTTTACTTCCTCCATTATACGGATGAGCCTGGGGATTCATCGAAAGGGAAAAAACTCTTTTCAGCTTTCGGGTGTGCGCAATGCCACGGTTTGGACGGGAAACACGGTACACTTATGTATATCGATCTGTCCAATTTCCGTAACAGCCAGCCGACCGAAATCGTAGCCAGTATCTGGAATCACAGCGTCAAAATGCAGGCCGCGACGGGAGAGAAAGGCGTTTCCTGGCCTCAACTAAAAAAAGGAGAGATGGCGGACCTCCTGGAATTTATCCGGACTCCCTTAAAGAAATAGCGACTGGGAAACCCTGTATGGTCAAAATATTCCCCGGTTAAATAAAATAATTTAAAGCTTCGTTTAGGAGGTAACCATGAAAAAGTCGCTCGGTGCCAAAACACTCGCTCAGCCGGCGCCTGTCTGGGTTATCGGAAGCTACGACGCTCAGGGGAAACCGAATATCATGACTATTGCATGGGGTGGAATCTGCTGCTCACAGCCTCCCTGCGTCACTATTTCCCTGCGCAAGGCAACGTATACATACGGATGCATCAAGGAACGCAAAGCTTACACCGTCAACATCCCGTCAGCCGCGCTGGTGAAAGAGGTAGACTACGTCGGCACCGTTTCAGGAAGAACTGTCGATAAGTTTGATGTAATGAAACTGACTCCCGTTCGAAGCGTGCTTGTCGACGCTCCGTTTATAAAAGAATTCCCTGTTGTGATAGAGTGCAAAGTGCTCCACACCGTGGAAATCGGACTCCATACGCAATTCATTGGCGAGATCGTGGACATCAAGGCCGAAGAGTCGGTGCTCGACGAACAGGGAATGACAGATATCCTGAAGGTCAGGCCGCTTATTTTCGATACGGGGCAAGGTGCTTATCACAGCATCGGCGAGCGTATCGGCAAGGCATTTTCGATCGGCAAAAGAGCTTAGTTCAAAAGCCAAAGGTGTTCACCTCAGAGGCACCGAGACACAGGGAAAAGGATGGCAAGGCTTGTGTTTCAAAAACCAATTGTTTTCCCGCGCCTCCCCGTCTCCGCGTTTCAATTTTTTTATTTTTACTTCATCTGTCTGAGGAAATGCCTCGTTGAACTTATGTCGAGAGCGAAGATTAATTTATGTCAAGGGTCATGATCCATCCTTCTACCTATGAAAATGTCCGTCAAGCGGTTGACCGGGCTTTCGACCTTTTTCCCTTAACGATACAGGAGAAGAAGATCTTGATAAAGCCGAACGTACTTCGTACTTCGATGGCAAATGAAAGCATCGTCACCAATCCTGCCGTTCTTCGCGCCGTCGTCGACAAGGTGGAGACGATGGGTCCCGCCTCTATCGTGGTGGGTGACAATCCAGGTCTGTTCAGCTATGGGGCGAATGAGGAAAGCTTCACAATAACGGGCCTTATGGAAGCAGCAGGGGGGCACTATCAAAACATCGGCAACGATTCCCTAAAGGTAGATTTCAATGCCAAATTCATGCCGGCCGTAAGCGTATCCCGCGCAGTCATGGACGCCGATATTTTCATCAGCCTGCCAAAATTCAAGACCCATGGTTTGACTGTTCTGACCGGAGCGATAAAAAATAGTTATGGTATTTTACCTGGTGCCCAGAAAGCCATGCTTCACAAGGCTGCCGGCAGTCCTGCACGATTCCATGAGGTTATCGTTGATGTCTTCCGGCTCAGGGTGCCGGACCTGTTCATCGTAGACGCTGTAGTCGGTATGGAGGGCAACGGACCAGCCTCACCTGACCTCAGAAATATCGAACTGATCCTCGCCTCTGACAATGCCGTGGCCGTTGACGCTGTGATTGCAACGATTATGGGGTGTGAACCGGGCCGGTTGCGTTTCCTTCAGATAGCGAAGGAGGCAGGTCTGGGCAACTATGAGCTGAACACGATTGAAGTCATTGGAGAGTTGAAACGGCTACCCGATTTCAAGCTGCCTCCCTTGGGCGGAGAAGCGCTCCAGCGCAACGAAACCATGCAGTCGATGATACACAGTCTAACCATCCTCCGCCCACAAGCGGATGCTGCAAAGTGCACCGGCTGCGGTACCTGCATTGACCACTGTCCGGTGTCTGCTTTGTCCATGATTGATGAAATCCCCCAGGTGGATGCCAGAACGTGTATCGCGTGCTTTTGCTGTCAGGAAATGTGTCCTGAGAAAGCGATTACCTTGAAATAGATCTTAGATAAATCGACGTTGCGTTATTTTAAATTAAAAGGCCCCGGATTTTTCCGGGGCCTTTTTCTATCAGATTACTTTTCCAAACAGACCTAATTAGCCGGCAAATGAACAGCATCTACACCCATGAGTAATCCTGTCCCATGGCAGACCACACAGGTTTCACTTCCGGAAATAACTTTACTGTCTGCGTGTGTTGCTGTCAAGGGGTTTTCATGGCACGCCACGCATGCGGCTTTTATCGTTAACACCGGCGTACCATCCAAAGACGTTCCGGTTGTTCCTGTTTTGAGTGAGCCCTTTACCCCCACGGGCAGCGGCAACAATTGGGAATTATTGAGGTGACAGATACTGCATTTCCTCGGATCATTCGGAATTTCTGCGACTTCCACTCCTCTGAAAACAGTAGTTGAAGTTGTCGCCCCGTGGATGCCATGAACAAAATCCTTCAAATTGCCCGAGTAGCCGGGTGAGGGGCTGCTCGATGGCGCTAAATAAGTAAGATTCGGGCCATGGCACATTACGCAGAGCTGAGTTTCTGTCCTCCGGCCGTGGAATGCAAGTTGCAAATGACAGACATTACAGAGCTCAGTTGAGACCACCTGCCGGCGCTGTTGTGCCGGAGTTGCGGTCAAACCGGTCGCGATATCATAGTAGTTGATCGCAACCGAGGTTGAAGTCATGGTGACCTTGCTTGTCCCAGCGGCCACTCGATGCGCTGTATTGGCAGCCGGGATCGTTACTGCTTTCCCGCCATATACGGCGAACGTAACAACGCCGCTTGGCGGCAGTACTGGTTTCAATTTCGTGGCAGACGGCACATACCAGGGCCTATCATAGGAGACCGTATAGGATCCGTCTGCATTCGCCGTTGTCGTGACGGATGTTGAGAAGGCATTCGCCGCTTTTCCCTGAACCGTGCTCTGACCGAAAATCCAATTTGCCAGCGTATTGTCATACTCAATACCGGTCATGTACCCCATGATCACATCCGTACGGTCGCCAAGCACCATAACGGCATTGGCCCCCGTCTTGTCTGTAATGGTAAAGGTGACCGACGGCGTCAAACCCGATGCAATACCGGTTGCGGAAACAATACTAAAAACGAGTCCCGGATTAAGGCTCGACTTGATCGGGATCGTATGAACCGCGGGAACCGAGATGGATGCATATGCATCGTCTCCTGTGCCCGTATGGCACACCGCACAGGTGGAGCTATCCAGCGGCTGTACGCCGCCGGAGTGAGCTGAAGCCGTCACGGAGGTGACGACCCCTGCAAACGTCGTGACTGTCACTGAGCTTGTAATGCCATCAAAGGTGTACACATCGTGGCACCCGGTGCATGTCTCTATGCTTGGTTTCGTTTTCCACTTATCAACATCTTTGCCGTACGCTTTACCGTTCGTGTCTGTACCGAGCCGGTGGCATTTGACGCAATCAACAGGAGCATTATCTGTTTGGGTATCCCCGGACATCTGCGGATAGACAACCTTTGAGAAGTCGTGCTGTGCATTGCCAAATCCGATGATGCCGTAAGCGCCACCCCTTGTATTGCTGGGCAGTTTGCTTCCCATGTGTATCTTGTGGATCATTGCTTTGAAATCGATCGTATTGCCGGTATCGGTATCGATCTCGCCTGGATTGTGGCAGAGGATACAAAGGGGGACATCCATCCGGTTGCCCTCATGGGCGGTGAGCTTACCGTGGCACTCATTGCAGGCATCAATGGCAACGATCTCCCGGTGATCCGTTGCCGCTGTACCATCGGGCCTGAAGTCAAATCGCGGATTGGATATCTGCCGAAAGGGCGAGCCGACTACGTTCGAAATGGTTCTTCCGATATAGGCGGCCACGGTATACGTTTTCGTGGCATCATACCCGGGCAGCGTTGTGATGTTCTTGCCGAAGGCATAGGTGTAGGTGCCACCTGATCCGGCAAACGTGCCTCCCGAATCAGCCGTGGGCTGTCTACTTGAATTGCGGATCGGATCATGGTACTCACCGTCAGCGCCGAGCTGGGCTATAACGAAGCTTTTCCCGTTAATAGTGGCATCCGCAGGATCCAATGCCGACCCCTTTTCATCAAACAGGGTGAATGTGACGACCAAACTGCCGGTCGTAGCGGAAACCACCGCACCGGTAATATTGGCCTGGATATTTCCGGCAGCGCTCACCGCTGCGATGGGAGCTTCGCCCGCCGACTCTCGCTTGCTGTTTCCGCATCCATAAACGAGAAACAAGGCTGGTAAAATCGTTAGTAACCCAAAAATGATCCCGAATCGTTTAAACATTTTGCGATCCTCCTTGCTTTGATGGGATGGCAATCATGATTCTTCGTGACTCCCTATTCCCTCAGGTGTTATTCATATCGATTCAATATGGCCCGTCGTTAATAAGTATCATGACACTTTTGACAGCTTCGACCGCCGCTCTTCTTGCTATATCTGCCCTTCACAGAGTCCCATCCCCTGGGATGAGGATTGACCATGAGGCCGCGCCGGGCGCTGTGACAGGTCATGCATACATCGCCGTCACTGTGACAGGTCTGGCATGCCTGCAGGTTCCTCCGCGCCTCCTGCGCATGGTCAGCAGACCATACATGCTTTGGAAGAAGCCCGCCCGGATGGCAGGTCTGGCACTGGTCCGCGGTAAATGAAGCGTGGGCAGGGCCCGGATTTCCTGCTTGAAGGTCAGACCACGCCCTGCGGTGAGACTGTATCCTGAGATCATCTCCCTTGAACTTGGCATGGCACTCTGAACAGTATTTCGCGTCGTGGCACCGGTAGCAGGACTGCGGATTGTCCAGTGCCTTTATGGGATGGATCTCCCGGAAATCGGTCCGGTGGGTTTTGGGTACGTAGCTCGTACGATAATTCGAGACGCTCAGATCCGCGTCAATGCCGCCGCCCTTGTGACAATCTAAACAGAACTGCTGGTTATGACAGTCCGTACAGTTCTTTCCGGCTCGGCGTGCGAGGAAACTGTGTTCCCTCATCTGATCTGACCCGTGAGTCGGTGCAACGCCTGAACCTTTATGGCATTTCGTGCACTCTTTTAAGTCCATTTTCGCAAAATCTTTATGGGACATTTGCTGAACCATGAACCCTGCAGGCGGCGCAGTTGAAGCAGCCGTGGATGTCGCCGAAGTAGCCGGTTGCCAGGCCGGCGCCGGAGAGGCCTCCTGTTGTGGAGCAGGAGCTGTCGTAGCAGGTGCCACCGGAGCAGACGCTGCTGGAGCAGGTGTCGCCGGAGCAGGTTCCACCGGAGCGGGTGTTGCCGGAGCAGATGCTTCCGTCTGGGGCGCCGGTTCTGCAGGAGTCGCTGATGACTGATCTCCGGGAGGCGACGCCGGTTGTGCTGCAGGAGATTCCGTCTGCGCAGTTATGCCTGGATTATGAGCGGCAAATGCAACCACCGCCGAAGCAATAACTATCACCATTGCCAATATGAGCAATTTCTTCATGGATGCTCCCCTTTCATTAGAAATCAACATCAAAGGTAAGCCTGCCCTGTATGTCTTTCGTATAGTTGACATTGACATCGTCCTCCAAACGAATCGAGCTGGCCATATTTTTTGCAAAAACATACTTTCCACCGACCCAGTATTTGCGTGCAGTCTCCTGGCCGGTCATGTCGTCCCGTTCATAGGCATCATAGTCAATGCCCCCTGCGGCCTTCCATTTTCCCATGGCGCTGTATTCAGCGTAGATCTTATATCCGTCAAGGTCCCCGGGATATCCATTGCGTTTGTCGTGGAAGACGCCAATCGTCGTGTTCATCGAAGGCCTGAACCTCAACCCTGCCTCGTACAATTTCGCTTGGCCGCCCTCACCGACGCTCTCATGGCTGAAGGCAAGGCTGATATCGACCCATGCAGCCAGCGTATATTCTGCCCTGAATAAATTCTCCTTGAACTTATCGACGGCAAATACCGAATATATGGAGGTCGTATCAAACGTAGGGTAACTTTCATAATGCTCAGCGGTCAGCATCAGGTTCAGCGTCGGGAAATACTTGAGTCCCGCAAGGACCTCGTTGAACGACTTGCTCGTGAGATCATACCTGGCATTCGCGTATGCTTTGACGAGATTGAAAAAATATTGCTTGTAGCTGCTGCCGATGATATCCCGGGCGATATCGCCATAATCGTAAGCACGATAGTAGCTGATATCAAGATAGGTCATCTGAGGGCCGGTGAGGTACGCCTGAGCGCCGTAAGAATAGAGATGGCTCGCCAACTCCTTTTCTTCACCGAAAATGACGTCCCGCCCCCCCGTGATCACGAAACCAACGGGGCCGATCTTGTTGATGTCCGCCTCGATGCCGTCCAGAAGAGCGCTGCCGGCTGACAGGTTCACAAACTGCCGTCCCAGTTTGATATCGGCCTTGTCCATGAAACCCTTGTAGTCGGCATATAAATAATACAATCGATTTTCCAGATCACCGCCGTGCTTCAAATCATAATCGAGTTTGCCGTACCCCTTGATGGACAGTTTGTTGCCGTTGTCGATACCGCTGATCGAGACCCTGAGCAACTCCGCGGCCTCCGTCTGCTTGCTGCCATCGACAATATCGTTGTACCACAGAAGCTCCGTGGAACTTCTTCCTTCGACGACTACAGCCGATGCAGTTGTTGCATCACCGAGGCCTAATAACAACAGCGCAGCTAAAGCACAACTATACCGCATTGATAACCTCATTGGTCCTGCCTCCCTTCACGATATGTCATAACTTTCCATCATGCAATTTGTTTCTAGAACTTCCGTGAACCCGACGTTGTAGATCAGAATCTGAGGCGCATTCGGAAACCATGCTAAGGCTCGCACTCAAATTAGAATTTTAGGCAAGAATGATATTTACTCATTAAATACTGTCCGCTATAGCGGACAGTATAGCATACAAATTGCGTTTTTGCGGTCACGCATCAATGGTGTCTTTTGCCGTATCCTCCCTGGCGCCGCGTCCGAGCCATGCAGGGCTTCTAAAACCATATTTGCCGGTAAGGTATCCGGCATGCTCGCGACGCTGCCCCATTCGTCCAAAAAGGATTCGGGACAAAAGTATCAACCCGATACCCTGAACCGTATTGATCTTCCCAAGCCCGAATAGAGCTGGCATCAGCCAATTCCAGAGCAATTGCACAAGGATACCCAGTACCAGCGCAAATGCGATGATGATGAGGGTCCACTTTGCAATGTGTCCGACAACCCGCGACCCTCGGCTGCCGCTCTCGTCTCGATCGTCTTGTTTCTCACTCATTGGTTCCCTCCCGTACTGTTGGAATTATTTTTTTTTCAGAATCACAGACAAGGCAAATGGCATTGTGCAACAATGGAGATCGGACCACATTACTTCAAGGGATTATCAGCATACAAGGTAAGCGGAATTCTGGATTTGTCGCTGTAAAGTTCGCCATATTTATCTTCACGAATGTCGCAGCTGAACCAGTGAGTTATGTTCTGCTCAGGATCCAGCCGTATCAGGTTCCCTTCCTTATCCAGCCACGTTCTCTTCCCTATTATGATATAAGTGACCTTGCCGTACGCGGTATACAAAATAAATTCGCTGGTTTCTTTTTTCGTGATCTTGTCTACGGTTAAATCCGACACCAAAACGGCAATGGTTATGTTATGCCTTTGATAGTCCTTTTCCAGCGTATCAATAATCACCGTATTTAAATATTTCATTATCGCTGCTATCTTTGCTTCCGGTATTGTTTCTGTTCCACTCGTCAACCAATAAAAGGTAACGATGATCAGCGCTAATACTATCAGAATAATTATCTTTTTCATATAAGATGTTAAAACCATGCGCTCCGAAAACAGGGGCTCTGACAGGGACGAGGGCGGCTTATAACCCGTGATAGATCATAATTGTATCCATGCAAATCACTGTCAAATAAACCGACCGGTTTTAATTTGACCCTTGTATCTCCGGCCTTGGCTTTATTTTGCTGAAAATCACCGCGCACTTGTAGAGTCTCAGATACGAACGACCGGACAGCAGAAGAAGTAGAATAATGACGAACCGGGGCCCGCTCATGTCCCTGGCGATCAGGCCATGATACGCGAGGAATGACAGTGCCACGACGACCGTGGCAATGCTGGATGCCAAAAAAAGGGTCTTTCGCTTTGCAGCCCTGTTTAAAAAGATCCTTTCGCTCTCCATTAATATCTTATCGATGTCCACCCATTCCTCCCATCCCTGCTTTTTGTTTGAGTTCTTCCATCATACCAGGGGTGATCTCTTGATAATTATGCTCGATCGCGTAACGCTCCGCGGCGCTTCTTACCATCGTGCGAACGAACGAGGGCACCCTCTTCAACCGCTCTTCCGCCTCCGCCGTCCAGAGAGGCTTGATCGATCCATTTGCTGAAGCATTGTTATCCTTGCCGAACGATGGTGGTTTCACCACTTCACCTCCATTGGGAATATAGCTGCACCAGGGATCTTCTTCCAGGTAGTCTTTATAGGTCTCATAGGCCCTCGCTCTGCAACCGCCGCAGACGAGGCGCAAGGCACATCCTTTACATTTGCCCTTGAGAGCAGGATTTCTCAGAGAGTCGAAGAGGCTGGAGTTGTTCCAGATGTCCCCGAAATCCCGCTCGCGGATATTTCCGGTTGAAACGGACAGGTATGGACAGGGTGTCACGTCACCTTCAGGCGTGATCCGGCAATAGGTCAAACCGGCGAGACAACGCCCGGCGCCCATCTTGAGCAGCGATGAGTCGGGATCTTTATCATACAGAATTCGACGTATTGTCGGGGCGCACCGTGTCCTTATCATCAGATCGCCATATTTTCCCTGAGACTCGACGATCCGGGACAATACCAATTCGTATTGCTGCGGCGATATGTCCGTCAGTTCTTCTCCCCTGCCGGTACAGACCAGGAAGAACGGGCTAAAGACCTTTACTCCCCGTTTTTGAGAAAAGTTCATCAATGCGGGCAGCTCATCACAGTTCCTGCCGGTGACAACCGTATTGATCTGCACTGACAATCCCGCGTTCTTGCAGTTCTCTATTGCCGCTACCGCCCTTTTCCAGGCGCCCGGGCAAGAGCGGACATCATCGTGAATTATCGGGTCGATTGAATCAAGACTGATGCTTATCCCGGAGACCCCGGCCTGTTTCAGCTTGCGGGCAACGGCGTCATCAATAAGGAGTCCATTGGAACCCATAACAACCATCATGCCCTTACCTGAGGCGTACGCAGATAGATCAAAAATGTCCCCTCTCAGGAGGGGTTCTCCTCCAGACAGGATCAGCATGACCTCGGGGTTGACAGCGGCAATTTGATCGATGAGCCGGAAGGCATCCTTGGTGGAGAGTTCGTCAGCGGCGGGAAGAGCAGAACTTTCTTTTCTCGTATCCGCGGGAAGATAGCAATGGGTGCATTCAAGATTACATCTTCTAGTGACATTCCAGGATATAACATGGAGGTCGTTCATAAAGTAATCCCCGTTAGAGAACTTTATTCTCTACGTCAGCAAATTGTGACTTTATACCAGAATGCGTGAATATATGAAATTAACCCGCCTCCATGAGTCAGCGGTTTTCTCTAACGGGGTAAATTGTACCATCATTTTCGATCCGATTCTACCACTAATACAAACGCATTCATTGATGATTAAACATCCCTGACCCCAATCTCTTTTGCGGGCAAGCAAGGTCCGCCTTATTTGATCGAGATGTCTTATCTCATGGTTCCAGTTGAACTATGATCTTAATCTCGCTCCTCTGCGCGGTAAAAATACCCAAAGAGCTATCACGAAGTACAAGATAATAGTCAACGCCATTGCGAACTTTAGCCGAGCGTTTGTAGCTCTTTATCTTCGTGGCCATAAAATCGGAAATATTATTAAACTTTTTTTGGACTTTGAAGTTTTCCAAATCCGATCCCGGTATGACGTTTATATCGATCGGATTTCCATGAACGACTTCAATGGTCACGCTGAGTGTACCGCCCGAGGGCACGTTCAGAGGCAACGCCGTATAGGTACCAATTTTAAGTTCTTCAACTCTCTCCAGGATAATTACGGGGACATGGACAATTGGGGATGGTTTCTCCTGTTTGTCTTGTTTTACAATATCCAGTATTTCGCCATCTTTAACTCTGACCACTTTTGTCGTTGCGGTTATGGTGTTACCTGCTATTTGCAGTCTGCCGGAGATTATCACATCTACCCCTGCAAGACGGCCGATTTCACTTGCCGTGCGCTCTGGAGTGGCCATTATTGGCAATTTTTTTTCTCGAAGGATATCCTCCAGTCTGCTGCGATCAATTATGGATATTTTGTCCCGTTTCCCTAAATCTCTGATCTTATTCATGAGGTTGGCTATGAATTCTTCCGTGTACAGAATCCCCCGGTCTTTCAATTCCTTCTCAGTGGGTTTCCTTTCAGTATCTACGGATGAAACGCTGAAATCTAAGACAAGTATTTTAATTTTCCCCGGCGCAGATTCCTCGGATAAAATACCGGCAACCTGATCCTCAATCGCTTCGTTGCCTGCGTAGGCATATGGGTTCCCCATCGCAAAAAGAACCGCTGAGAATATAAGAGAAACGGTTACTATTAAATAGGTGAACACAGGAGATCGCATATACAGCTCCATTTTTTATTTTGGGACCTTGAGTTCGCTGCAGCTTTTCAGGAGAAACTGCCCTGTGGAGGATCATTCAACGTGAGAATTACCCGTGATAAGCAGATTGCACGGTGCAAGGCGAAGAAGGTTCTCTGCAGTGTTGCCGATGTCCTGTTCGTCGGTCGTATGCGCACCAAAGCGGCTTACGATGAGAAGAGATGGCGGGTCTTTTTCCAGATATTTATGGATTTCGTCATACGCCTTTCCTGCGAGAAGCGTACTTTTCACTTCGACCCCTTGAGCGGCCCCTATCTGAACAGCTTGTTCAAGGTACCCCTGATATATCTTTCCCAAACCGTCATCAATGACCTCATCGTGCAGCTTTTCCTGATCCTTAAACTTGAACATTTTCCCGGCTTCGTCTGAGAGGACGCCCACCAGAGCCTGGAAGGCCCTTCTGTGAAAATAGGGGTCATAAACGGATACGGCCTCGATCTTCGAATGAAACTGTTTGTTCAGGGCCAGTGCTTTTTTCAATGCCGAAAAGGAATGATCGCTGCCGTCGATCGCCACGACGATCCGTTCATTGAGCGGTTCACTGTTCTTTACGACCAGGACATCTGCCGTGACCTTCCGCACTACCCGTTCACAGACACTCCCGATAAGGTTGCCGTTCATCGCGCCGAGGCCGAGGATCCCCATGATCACCAGATCATAGCCGCTGCTTCGGATGTCTTTTACCAGCTCCAGCCAGTTTTTCCCCTCCATCATTTTACAATTGAACGGCACTGAGGATTCCCTGCAGTCCTTTTTAAAGGATTCCAGATAAGAATCGGAGATTATTCTCAACCCGTCCCCGATCAGGGAATCGTGGACCTTTCTCGATTTCCGCAGTCTGCCTTCCTCCTGATAATGCCCGGGCAGTCCTGCCTCCATGTCCCGGAACCGCTTGTCGTGCAAACGCGCGCTGTAGACGTGGCTGCCGATCAGTTCGGAACCGAGCTTGGAAGCCAGGGACACCCCAATGTCGGTACAGTAGCGGGAATATTTCGAGTTATCTATAGGGATAAATATTTTTTTGTACATGCCGATGATTCTCCTGCCTAACGTTTCTTCCTCAACTTCTTGTGCAATATAAAGCCGATGCCGAGTATGACAAGGAATACCAGGGGCGGGAGCATATAAACCTTCGCAGGCGTTGCCGGCTCCGGCACCAGGTAATACCAAGCTGAGATCGCCCCCTTCTTGTCCGACTCATTATTACGACCATCGTAGAGGGTAACCGAAAACGGCATAAACTTGCCGACTTCAAAAACGGTGTGGTTTTCATTGGCTGAGTTCAACAGCCTCCTGAACATGACCCTATAGCGTCCATCTGTAAACGCAGCAGTTACTTTCACGTCCTGTTTTTCCTGCTGAGTCAGATTCTCGGGTCCTGCTGCAGTGAATTCAACAGCAAGATTGTCAGAGGCCTTCCATTGCCAGATATTGACCCCCAGTTTCTTGTCCCCCATGAATAAGTACGGCTTGGCTACTTCCGGGGCTTTGGTCGGGAACTGTATACGTGCTGCGTCGGGGGGGAGATTGTCCTCACCCTTGTTTTGCTGTTTGTCGGTCCACTCTATCATCACTGCCAACTCGGTCTTGCTATAGACCCCTCGTACCCGCGCATTGGTGATCAACGCGGTAAAATCACGCGGCTCAAAGATCACCTGTCCTGCCATCGGAAGATCAAGATACTCAACGCCCTGCCAGACCGGATCGTCGGTTGCAGCGGGGATGGCCTCCACTTTTTTCACCCGCAATGCCGGGCCGAGGACCCTTGTCTGCTGCTGCGATTGCACAAAATACGCAAGCGCCCACCTCTTCTCCTCCGTGACCGTATCTCCGTATGAGGTCATGGGCGTACCGTCGAAACCGACTGAAATCGTTTTTAACACATCCTTCGGATCACTGCCTGCCCTGTATTCCCAGGGACTTGTCTGGTCTGCAGGATATATCTTGTTGCCCCAATCGTCCTTGAACTTTTCCTGCCATCCCTTCTCGCCGTCGCCCCTGCCGGCCTTGCCGTGACATTCCCAGCACTTCACCGACTGGTACAGTTCCTTCCCGAGTGCTATCATCTTATCCTTGTTGCCCGGCGGATTACCTATCTTGAAAGGGGCGCCTTGTATCGAAAAGGTATCCGGAGAAAACTGCTTCAGATAAACGACAAGCGCTTTGGCCTCATCATCGCTGAAGCGTTTCCAGGCAGGCATCGACGTACCGGGATTTCCCTCCCGTATTGTCCGGAGAATGTCCGAATCAAGGGCCGGCTCACCCGACCCCGTGGATTTGAATTTGTACGTGCCCTTCGTAAAATCCCTTGGTTTCGGGAACACGAAATCAGCCGCCGGGCCCTTCCCATCGCCCTTTTCCCCATGGCATGAAGCGCACGACTGATCATAGAGGGCCTTTCCCTTCTCTTCGGAAAGTGCGGTCATTGGAATTGACGCGAGCAAAACAAGGGCAATAAAAAACCTCATTGGAGAATCTCCCTTCCGCATATCCTTACCATGTCCTTGGTTTGTTACCGGTAGCTTCATACATATAGAGGATCACCTTCCACGTCTGTTCCTGTGTAAGTATATTCTCAAATGCCGGCATGGCTGAATCCCATGGGGTCGCGCCCGCGGAAAGACCCGTCCATCCCTTTGCTATCCTCCAGAACACATAGGACTCCGGCAGCTGCGCGATCGTATCCGTGCCCCGGAAGGGAGGCGGCGGCGGATTAAATGCCTGGGCAAATTGTCCCCGACCGTCCAAGTCAGCGCCGTGACAGATGAAACAGTTCTGGAAGTAAATTACTTTCCCCTCTTCGCCATACTTCGAAAGATTCGCAGAATCCTTTCGCAGGGGGTTCTCCAATCCGAGTATCTTTATTGTGTCTCCTTTAAAGTCGATCTCCGACGGTGGCTCGGGATGGGTGATCCTCCCCGACAACGGAGGTTCAAACGCAGGCTTTACCTCTACGTAGGTTATATATCCGGCCAGCAGGGGTATGAGGACATATACGATGAGTATCCTCAAAATTCTTTTGTCATCGTCGGCAATGACCGCTCTCATGGGCTCAAGAAAGGCCTTCAGCGTATCATCCTGGATCGAAAAATAGATGAGAAACGAAAAGAAGGACATGATCACGAGCATGACAACAACTTGTCCCGGCAGAGGAGGCATGACGAGCGCCAGACTTTTCAATCCTCCGTAGATGGCCATCTGGATACCCACGAAGTTGAAGAACGGGGATTTTTTCATACTGGAGATGATCGAGATCGTCAAACCGATCAAAGTGATGATGGGGAATATGAATTGCATCTTACTTCCCTCCTGACTTTGCTATTTGGCCCTTCAGGATCGGGACAGAACCGGGATAGGAAAGCGTGACTTTTCCTCCATGGCTCTGCAGATATGCTGCTACTGCTATGATCTCCCCGTCGGTCAGCGACGTCGGAGGCTTGTCCACGCGCGACATGCTGTCTTCAAACCCCTTTACGATGTATTTGGAGGGGTTGATAAGGGCCTCGAAAACAACATCTTCGGACGTCATCCCCCGCTCGCGGGCCTCCTTCTCCAGGTCTGCTCCTATTGCGGCCATGGATGGAGCCCGCATTCCCGATTCAGGTTTTGCCGGGTGACATACCATGCACTGGCCTTTTCCAAAAACGATCTCCTCGCCGACCTGGATCAGGTCTTCCTGGGAGATGCCTTCCGCGATCTTGATCACCTTCGGCGGCCTGGATTCCGACTGGGGAAGAAACTCCAGACCAATATAAAGAAAGATCAAGTTCAGGCCAATGACGATGATCGCGAGCTTCAAGACGCCCTTTTTCATCAGTTCCCCTTCCTTTCACCAAGGACCTTCTCAAGTTTCATGATGCTCCAAAAGACAAAGGAGATAAGGAGCAGAAAAAGCAGCGTGACGATCGTGACAATGACCGATGCATATCCATGGGTGGGCAGATAGGCGTCCGGGCTCGTGTTCTTCATGATCCCGTACACATGCCAGTATTGCCTTGCGCCGGCCCTCATGTAGCCCAGCATCCCCATCAGCCAGGTAAAGGTCACGGTTATCGCGATAAGCGCATACTGCGATCGCTCGGGCATCTTGCCCCACCTCGGTTCGCCGATGATCCGGGCGCCCTTATACATGGCGCTGTCAAGAACATACAGGGCAACAAGGGAAAGGAAGAAGATACCGAACTGGATGGGTGAAAGGACCTTCACTCTTACTGCCGCGGAGACGTAATAACTGTAGATGCCGATCCCCAGCACGCCGGCGACTGAGCCGACAATGATCAGCGTCCGGGCGATATTCCCTTTTTTGGCCCAGGAAACGGTCGCCTCTTTGTTGCTCATCCGGAAAATGGCGAAGCTCAAAAAAGTGGCGAGATAGGAAAGGATTACAGCGGTGTTCTTTGCGGCCATGACGCCCAGTTTGCCCAGTGCGGGATGATACGTGCCCGTCCGCCGTGCCTCTTCGAGGCTCAGCGCTACATCATGGGGCACGAGCCAGACCGCATAGCCTATGACCAGTGCAATAAATATGAATTTTACATGCGTGAAATACCGTTCACCTCCCGGCATTTTTTGGAGAGATATCCAGAGATAATAATTGATGAAGAACAGGATCGCGCCGATCATGATGGACTGCATGACCCACAACCACGCGAAAAATCCTCCCATGAGCTGGATGCCCATTTGTTCATTGAAGGAATAGATCTCGACACCGAGAAGATACCCGACACCGGGCAGCAGGAGTGAGGCCCCGATCGATATGATCGCCGAGGTATAGCCCATCCAGTCAAAATATGCCCGTTCTTCATCCGTCTCTGCGGTAATGAATCTGAAGGCCGCATAGGCCGCGGCGATCCCTGCCCCGAATACGATGTTGGCCACGAACCGATGCATGGACAGGGGTATCCACATGTGAGTGTGGATCGCGGCCCATCTGCTGACCAGATCACCGTCCGCGTTCACGCCTGCCGGGGTGGTCATGAATCCGACCCATGAACTGGTGATCAAAAGCAGCGTCGCCCCGAGGATATTCAACAGCACGCCCACGGCGACATGAAAGCCCTTCCGTTCTTTCAATTTTTTCCAGGAATAAAAATAATAATAACAGACGAACACCTCTCCATACATCACGATGAGGTACAACCACCAGGTGGGCCCGAGTATCTTCATCATATAATCGATAAATTTAGGGTAGAGCAGCGGAAGACTGATGAGAAAGAAAGAGCCCATAACCGCCGTCACGCTATACGCCAGCGTAAAAAGCTTGGTAAAGTCATACGCGATACGATCCAGTCTCTCATCCTTCTTTTTCCATCCCATGAACTCCATCGCAACCGCAAAGATGGGGACCCCCAGGACGAAGGCGGCGAAATTCAGGTGGAGCTGGGCGATGATCCAGATCCAGTCCCTGCTTCCGATAAGGGGGAAGAACCGGTATCCGTCCTCTGAAGGCGCGGCCAGCATATTTTTAAGAACAACGAGGAGTATAAAGCCAGCGCCGAGAGTGGCAGTAAATTTAACAATTCCCTTCAGGATGCCTTTTTTCACATCGGCTTCCGCCATTATGTACCTCCAGCTTGTTTAGGAAAGACCCCGGGGACCGGCCGGCCCCCGGGAGAATGCTACTATGTCAGTTAGTACAGGAGATCCAACACGAGTCTCGTGATCCTGTTGGTTGAATCCGTGCCGTCCAACATCGTTGTCTTGGCGTTCGCATATTGAAGGGCCACTTTCGTGTTCAGCCAGGGCATGTAATTAACGCCGACAAGCCATTGATCGACTTTGTCAATCGGGGTCAGGTCTGTTGCTAAGACATCCTTGTATTTTATGTTGTTGAGAGAAGCTATCACGCCGATCGTCCTGTCATAGTAATAATCAGCCTGAACATAGGAACCGCTGAACTTTCTTCCCCCCGTGTCGTCGTTAAATACGTTCTTGTCCTCGCCGCCGCCGTAGAGTACCTGCAATTCGACGATATGGTCCTCTCCGTAGTTTTGCTCCAACGATAGGTCAACATACGACCTTTTAACCTTGGAATCATAGGAGGGTAAGCCTCCAGTGGTAATCCTCTGTTTGCCATCGTAAAGAACGCCTCCGAAGGTGACCGCGCCGTTCGGAAGTTTCTGGTCCCAGGCAATGCGATAGTACATATCATTGGGATCTGAATTATCGGCGTTTGACAGGCCGGCTATACCATCCGCTGTGTTCCCGCCCCTCATTACGCCCACGGCAGCATAGAGACGGTTGCCGAGGAAGTAGCCGTGAAGAACTTCACCGATGTTCGTTCCGCTCCAGAAATTGAACGTCCAGCCTGTATTAAGGATAAAGGGAGTCCCGTCATCAAAAGACAGGTCCCGGTCCCTGCCTCCCAAGGTGTTAAAGGGATCTGCTGATGCGGCGAGCCCTCCGAAGGCGACCAGGCCTATGGTATTGCCCTCTCCCAGGGGATACTGAAAAGCCACTTTTACAGTCGGTATGCTAAATGTACCGCCGCCCGAGGTGGCGGAAAAGCCATCGGCCTCGGCGCTCGCAAATACGCCGGCGTAATCAAAAACCCTGCTTGCCATGAATATCGCAACTTGATTGACGTCGCTGGTCGAGCCCGGGGCACCGGGAGTGTTGTCTTTTACATATGGCTCAAGGACGACCCTCGTGGAAAACGGGGCGATCGTCGGCAGGTTCATGTTGTCCTTGTTGATCATCTCCCATTTCTCGCTCACATCGGTATACGCCTTGACCTTGAACTGTCTTCCGTACTGGTTCAGGTTTCCCCAGACGGTGTGACAGGCAGTGCAGGGCTTCTGGACCTGACGGGCATAGGACGGAACAGCGTAAGACTCATACGGCATCATCATGACAACCAGAAAAAAAACCAAAACCCCCAGCAACGTACCCTTTTTCATGTTCTCCTCCTCTTTTTCAGCGTTTTATTTTTTGTATTCGAGCTTGATCTTGCTGGCCTTACCGCTTTCAACTTTGACATTTGCCACTTTTACCTTGCCCAGGGCCTCGTGCCAGGCTTCAACGGTATAGGTGCCGGCGGGGATGTCTTTTATTGAAAATTCTCCTTTTGCATTGGTGACTACTCCGTAGGGATGGTCCAGAATCTGGATAAAACCATGCATCCAGGGATGGCTGTCGCACGTCACTTCCATGAGGCCGTCCCTCAGCAATGGCTTCGTCACCGAAGATCCCTTTTCAGGAAGACCTATATTGAACATTGTCTTGCCGTTCAGATACGTATGGATATTGTGAAAGATGGGGTCATCGTTCTTCTGAATGATCTTGCCGCCCTTGAAGCCGACGGCGACATGAGGCGAAAAAAGACATTTTATATTCGTCAGGGTGACCGGCTCGCCGGGAATCGCCTTTCCGGACTTGATATCCGTCAAATACACAACGACGTTTTCGATCATCTTATCCTTGATCAGATACTTTTCCGCCGGGAGCGTTTTGCCGCAGTATTTTACCTCGGAACTCAGCGTGACCATGGGATCCTTCGGGACCGTTGCCCCTGTAAACTCGACCACGCCTTCGATGCTTCCCCCATTCTTCACTTCGATCGTTTCATAGGCAAAGGAAACTGCAGAGAAAGAAAACAGTACCGCCAAAACACTAAAAAAAATAACGCTTCTTTTCATCACGAACCTCCTCAGTAAGAAAGATTAATGCTCCTTGTTGTACTTGACTTTAATGGTGCTGGTTTTCCCGCTTTCAACTTTTATATCCCGGATCTCTGTTATCTCCAGCGCTTCGTGCCAGGCTTTGACCGTATAGGTTCCCGGGAGAATGTCTTTGATGACAAATTCACCCTTTTCATCTGTAATCGCTACATACGGATGATCAAAAATATAGACGTATGCATGCTGCCAGGGATGGGTATAACACGTGAGATCCAGAAGACCGTCCTTCGAAAGAGTTTTTGTCACCGAGGAATCTTTTTCATGAAGAGCGACGTGATAGATCTCCTTGCCGCTTATGGAAGCATGAATATCAAAGGCATGGAATACCGGATCATCGGTCTTCAAGATGATCTTATTTCCCTTGAATCCCGCCGCAACATGAGGAACGAATGCGCATTTTCGACTCGTCACCGTAAGCGCCTCCCGGGGAATCGCCTTTCCTGCCTTGATGCCATCCAGGAAAAGGATCACATTCTGGACCTTTCTATTCCTGATCAGGTATTGTTGGGCGGGCATGCTGTTACCACAGAATTCCGTCTCGGAGGTAAGTGAGACAATGGGATCACTTGGTACCTGTGCCCCGGCAAACTCCACCGTGCCCTCGATGTTTCCGCCATTTTTGAAAGGAATCGTTTCATAAGCAAAGGAGGCATGGGTAAAATAAAAACACATTGCCAGCGTGAAGCATAAAACAGATGCCTTTTGCATCACTGACTCCTTCATTAATAAAGCGTACACGTTAAGCTTTCATAACCAACGATAACTTTATTGCCATTCCGGCACTGCAACTATAGACTTATTTCAGCGTCGTATCCGCACATCTGCACTCTCAGAGACGATTCTGTTGTTAGTATAACAGAAAAAAAGTTTCCGGTTGCTAATGACGACCTTTATTAAGCTGTAGGGATTCACAAATGAAATGAGGGAAGTCTGAAGACGGAGAACGAGATCAGAAAAAAGGGAAAAAGGCGATCAACACTACGCCTCTGACCCCTGCGTTCCGATTCCCGGCTCTTTTAATTTTTTTATTATTGCGGACCAGAGCTCTTTGATACCCTGCCCGCCTTTGGCAGAGGTGAGGATCATTTCATTGGCAGTCCCGAGTGCCAGGCTCATGCCCCGTCGGGCCCGCTCGGTCTCCTGCCGGTTCAGTTTATCGATCTTCGTCAGTGCGAAGATGACAGGAATATCGTACTGCCGGAGCCATTCGATCAGTTGAACGTCACGCTCATCGGGTTCTCTCCTGCAATCGAGCAGGACGACGACCGCGGACAGACGCGGCGAGTTTTTCAGATAACCCTCGATCATCGGCGCCCAGGCATCGGTCACTGCATGGGGGACGCGCGCATAGCCGTATCCCGGCAGGTCCACAAAGTAGAAAGATCCATTGATGATGAAAAAGTTGATAAGCTGGGTCTTGCCGGGCGTCTGGCTCGTCTTTACCAGGTTCTTTCGGTGAAGCAGCGAG
This sequence comes from Nitrospirota bacterium, assembly GCA_049793155.1. Lineage (GTDB taxonomy): Bacteria > Nitrospirota > UBA9217 > UBA9217 > UBA9217 > JALNZF01. The sequence goes on along the minus strand of JBARBN010000053.1, from coordinate 7,191 downwards.
TTGATGATCGAGGATTTTCCAACATTCGAACGGCCGGCAATGGCGATCTGGGGTCTGCCGTCCTGCGGGAACTGCTTCGGTCCGACGGCGCTGATGACGAATTCGGCTGAGAGTATTTTCATGATGAGAGATCAGGGGTCAGAAGCCGGGAGCCCGAAGTGAGAATAAATTATTTCTTCTGACCCCTGAATACGGGCTCCTGTCTCCTGCTTCTGGCTACGCGATCTTCTCGTAGATGAGCAGCGGTTCCGCTCCTTCGGTGATCACCTCTTCGCTGATGAGGCACTCGCGGATGCCGGGCTGGGAAGGGACGTCGTACATAACGTTCAGCATCACGTCCTCGAGGATGGCGCGAAGGCCCCGGGCGCCCGTCTTGCGGCTGATCGCTTTTCTGGCAATGGCAGTCAGCGCGCCTTCGGTGAAACGGAGCTTGCAGCCCTCGAGCGAAAGGAGCTTCTGATACTGCTTTATGAGCGCGTTCTTGGGACGCGTGAGGATGTCGATCAACGAACGTTCATCGAGCTCTTCGAGCGTTGCCACGACCGGCATGCGGCCGATGAACTCCGGGATGAGCCCGTATTTGAGCAGGTCCCCGGGCTGAAGGCTGGCGAGCGTATCAGAGAACTTCCGCTCTTTCTTGCTCTGGATATCGGCGCCGAAACCCATGGTCTTCTGGCCAACGCGCTGCTCGATGATCGTGTCGAGGCCGACGAAAGCCCCGCCGCATACGAACAGGATGTTCTTGGTGTCCACCTGGATGAACTCCTGGTGCGGATGTTTCCGGCCTCCCTGCGGCGGAACGCTGGCGACCGTACCTTCGATGAGCTTGAGAAGCGCCTGCTGAACACCCTCGCCCGAGACGTCGCGGGTGATCGAAGGGCTTTCGGACTTGCGGCTGATCTTGTCGATCTCGTCAATGTACACAATGCCGCGCTGCGCCCGCTCCACGTCGTAGTTGGCGTTCTGGAGCAGTTTGAGGATGATATTCTCCACATCCTCGCCCACATACCCGGCCTCGGTAAGTGTCGTGGCATCGGCGATGGTGAAGGGCACGTCGAGGATCCTCGCCAGGGTCTGGGCAAGCAATGTTTTACCCACGCCCGTGGGACCGATCAGCAGGATGTTGCTTTTCTGGAGTTCGACCTCGTCGCCGATCTCGTGCTGCACGCCGATGCGCTTGTAATGGTTATGCACGGCCACCGACAGGATCTTCTTGGCGCGCTCCTGCCCGATCACATATTCATCGAGGCTTCGCTTGATCTCGGACGGTTTCGGAAGCCGCGGGACCTTCGCTTCTTTGGTCTCTTCCCATTCCTCGGCGATGATCTCGTTGCACAGGTCCACGCATTCGTTACAGATGAAAACCGACGGGCCCGCGATCAGTTTTTTTACTTCTTCCTGCCCCTTGCCGCAGAACGAACACCTGAGCGGGGTCGTTGTATGTTCTTTCTTATCCGTCATAGGGTCACTTCTCCTTCACCAGCAGAGGCATCTTTTTGGCAATGACCTCGTCGACAAGACCATATGCCTTCGCGTCTTCGCCGGACATGAAATAGTCCCGGTCCGTATCCTCATGGATCTTTTCGATCGGCTGCCCCGTGTGATTCGCCAGGATCCTGTTCAGCGTATCCTTCATCTTCAGCATTTCCTTGGCATGGATCTCGATGTCCGTGGCCTGGCCCTGGAACCCGCCCATGGGCTGGTGTATCATGATACGGGCGTGAGGCAGAGAGAATCGCTTGCCCTTGGCGCCCGATGCCAGCAGCAGAGCGCCCATGCTCGCGGCCTGGCCGATGCAAATGGTCGAGACCGGGGATTTGATGTAATTCATGGTGTCATAGATCGCCAGCCCGGCGGTCACGATGCCTCCCGGCGAATTGATGTAAATATAAATGTCCTTGTCCGGGTCATCGGCCTCAAGGAAGAGGAGCTGCGCGATCACGGTGTTCGCCACAATATCATCTATCGGCGTGCCGAGGAAGATGATCCGGTCCTTCAACAAACGGGAGTAAATATCATACGCCCGCTCGCCCCGGCTTGTCTGTTCTATTACCATGGGGATCAATGACATGTATTCTCCTTCGGGACTGTCACTGAAAAGCGGAGGCCGCAACAACCTCCTGGATCTCACGGTGACTGTATACCCTCTTAAGCCTGAATTCTTTGATCCTTCCTGATGTTAATTATAAACCTTCTTCGCACGCGAAATCAAGAGACCGAATGTCTTTTCCTGAACCAGAGAGGCGCGCAGGTTATCAAGACCTCCATCCTTCGATTCGTAATATTTTTTGACCGCATCCGCGGTCTGTCCCGCTTCCTTCGCCATCGCCGCGATGGATGCGGCAAATTCCTGGTCGGTAACTTCGATCTTTTCTTTTTCGGCTATCTCTTCGAGCAGCAGGATCCCCTTGACCCGCTTAACGGCCAGGTCCCGGTTCTTCTCCATGAACTTCTTTGCATCAAAGGACTTGATGTCCATGCCCTGCCGGGCAAAGCGGGTGGCCTGCTGCCGCGCCATGGCCTGAAGTTCATGTTCCACCATGCCCTGAGGCACTTCGAACTCATGAGCGTCCACCAATTTAGACATCAATTCCTCGCGCTGGGCAGACCCTTGCTCGTCGCGCTTTCGCGCTTCGAGATCTTCCTTGATCCGCGCCTTCAACTCTTCGACCGTCTTGTTGCCCCCCGTATCCTTCGCAAATTCATCATTCAGCTCGGGGAGGACCTTCTTCTTGATCTCTTTGAGCGTCACCGTAAAGCGCGCTTCCTTCCCGGCTATCTCCTTATTGGTATAATCCGCCGGGAACGTGACCTGTATCTCACGTGTCTCGTCCTTCTTCATGCCGATAAGCTGCTCCTCGAAACCCGGGATCAGATTGCCTGATCCCATGGCAAGCACGTGGTCCGCAGCCTTGGCGCCTTCGATGGTCTTTCCGTCGTGGAACCCCTCGAAGTCGATGATCGCCGTATGGTCCTTCGCAAGTGCCTGTCCCTCGACAACTTCAAGCTGCGCGTACATCTCCCGGAGACGATCAAGCGTCTGGTTCAATTCCTGGTCCGTCACCACAAGGTCCTGTTCCTTCACTTCGATCCCGTCGTAGGTGCCGAGCGTGATGCTCGGGCGCACCTCCACGATGGCGGTAAAGCTCAGCGGGGAGCCCTTGGCAAGCGTCGTTATATTTTCGATCTTCGGCATATCCACGGGGCTGAGCTTGTTCTCCTGGAGCGCCATGAGATACGAATCCGAGATGAGCCTGTTCATTACCTCGGACCTGACCTCTTCGCCATAGTGTTTTTCCACTACATTGTTCGGCGCCTTGCCGGGACGGAAACCGGGTATCTTTGCCTTTTTAGCAACGTCCTTGATCGCCTTGTTCATCTCCTTGGCCACGGACTCGGGCTCAATTTCGATATTGATCTTTTTCTTTACCGAATTTATTTCTTCCACGACAGCTTTCATTGTTCCCCCTGTAAGAGATTCAGAAAATGAAGATTTAATTCGCAACTGATCATCAACCGCTCTTCTCTGATTGGTGCGAGAGGGGGGACTTGAACCCCCATGGTCGCCCACCAGATCCTAAGTCTGGCGCGTCTGCCAGTTCCGCCACTCTCGCTTCAGGAACAAAGAAAGCAGTGAACGTAAAGCAGCCATCACGACCCGCTGCCTGCTGCTCACTGCTCCCTGAGTTTTAATATGGTGAGCCGTGAAGGAGTTGAACCTTCGACCCGCTGATTAAGAGTCAGCTGCTCTACCAACTGAGCTAACGGCCCATACGCGATGAGAGTATCAGATACAAAGAGCGGTTATTATACTTATCTTTAACGCCTGATGCAACAAAAAATTCAACGGCCTGTAAAAAATTGATGCGCGCCTAAAAAGTCGGATGCATCACCCCTTCGGCAGGCTCAAGGCAGCGCTCTGAGCAGCGAGAAGGGTTTTTCGATAGATTTGACAACCAGGATTCTTCGCTTTGCTCAGAATGACACAGAGGTCGCGGTTCTCAAAGGTATCTCGAACGGGTTGATCGTTGACGCACTGATTTTTTATGGTGCGCCTGGCGGGAGTCGGACCCACGACCTTTGGCTTCGGAGGCCAACGCTCTATCCAGCTGAGCTACAGGCGCTTGTCGCTTCGCTTCATTGGAAATTGCAAATAGTTTCTTGTTCGCACTCTTTGCCGGGTGCTGCTTTGAATTGCGATTCTGGTGCGCCCGGCAGGAGTCGAACCTGCGGCCTGCGGATTCGAAGTCCGACGCTCTATCCAGCTGAGCTACGGGCGCGTCAAAAACACCTTATAAAAGCTGTAGAGACGGCCGACGTGACCGTCTCTACGATCGAAATTTGGGGTGAGCGACGGGGCTTGAACCCGCGGCCACCAGGGCCACAACCTGGAGCTCTACCAACTGAGCTACGCCCACCATGTTATTTTTTGAAAACGGATTGCGGATCGAGAAACTGATTAATTTTATAGTGCCACGTTCGATTTGTCAACAAACAATCCGTATACCGCATTTGATTCTATTCAGGCCTGAAAGGAGACCTTCTCAATTTTCCTTCACGCACTTGCTCACGTTTACTATTTTATTGGTGCGCCTGAAGGGAATCGAACCCCTGGCCCACAGCTTAGAAGGCTGTTGCTCTATCCATCTGAGCTACAGGCGCAATCGCTTCGCGTATTGTAAATGGGAAATTGGAAAGTTGCGACTTTAGATCTTCCTGCACAATTCAAAATTTACAATTTCCAATCTTCAATTTCAAATTTTTCAAACTGGTCGGGGCGAGAGGATTCGAACCTCCGACTTTCTGCTCCCAAAGCAGACGCGCTACCGGGCTGCGCCACGCCCCGCGGTACAAAAGCTCCATTTATACCCTGACTGGTAGGCCATATAATACTCACACTCCTCCGCATTGTCAAGCGCTATGTCCCGTCGGGACCACGGGAGGCAGCAAGCAGGCAATGAACTAAAAATGTTGAGTCCATCCGTCTTCTGAATGTCTTTATTCTGACCTCCTTTTGTACTCCTTACCCTTTTCCCTTGAAATGATGCGAGTTTTATACTATGATTACCCCCATGGAAGAGCGGATCGGATCAGTGATAAGATTTTTCGAGAAGACCTCCCTTGCGGCGGTCAAGCTTGATTTTGGCGACCTGGCAATCGGCGATACCATTCATATCAAGGGAAGCGACACCGACTTCACTCAGAAGATCGATGTCCTTGAGTTCGATCACAAACCGGTCCAGAAGGCCATTCGCGGTCAGTTTACCGGCATCAGGATTTCCCAGCATGCAAAGCCCTTCGATCTCGTATACAAGGTCACGGAATAAAACCAACAGATGCTCCTCTATGTCATAAAACGCGCGCTCCTGATGATCCCCATCCTCCTCGGCATCACCCTGCTGAGTTTTGGCGTCATGCGACTCGCCCCGGGCGGTCCCGCCGAGGCGCAGATGGAGTTTTCGGCAAAGGCGTCCGCCGAAGCTCGTGAGCGGCTCCGCAAGCTGTACGGAGCTGACCAGCCCTTTTACAAGCAATACGCCACGTGGCTTACTAAATTCGTGACGCTTGATTTCGGCGAGGCCTTTGCCGATGGCCGCAAGGTCAAGGACAAGATCCTTGAACGCCTCCCGATCACGCTCACGATAAACCTGCTCTCGCTCGGACTGGTCCTTTTGATCGCCCTGCCCATCGGAATTATGTCCGCCACTCGGCAATACTCGCTCCTTGACCGGTTCACGACCATGTTCGTCTTCATAGGCTTTTCCACGCCTTCGTTCTGGCTGGCTCTTCTGCTCATCTATCTGTTCGGTGTGCAGTGGGGCGTGCTTCCGATATCCGGCATCCAGAGCCTGGATGTGACGGGACTCTCGGACTGGGGCAGGCTCGTGGACAGGTCCCGGCATCTTATCCTGCCGGTCTTCGTGCTGTCGTTCGGCGGTCTGGCCGGATTCTCGCGTTATGTCCGGAATAACATGCTTGAGGTCATGCGGCAAGACTACATTCGCACTGCCAGAGCCAAGGGGCTTTCCGAGGCAGTGGTCATTTACAAACACGCGCTCAGGAATGCGCTGATGCCGGTCATCACCATCCTCGGACTTTCACTGCCGGGCATTATCGGCGGCAGTGTGATCATTGAACAGGTCTTCGGCATTCCCGGCATGGGTCAGCTCATGTTCCAGTCGGTCTTGTCGCGGGACTATAACCTCGTCATGGGGATACTGGTGCCCGCGGCGTTCCTGACATTGCTCGGAAACTTCCTGGCGGACATCGCTTATGCATTTACTGATCCGAGGGTAAGATTGAGATAGTAAGGTCACAGTGGTAGCCGCAGGCTTCAGCCTGCGATAGGAACAAAGCGGGGCAGCAGATGGCAATTAATACCGAATCCTTTACATCACAAACACTTCATTATCTCATGAAGAACAAGTTCGCCGTCATCGGCGGGCTGCTCGTGCTGCTCGTCTTCATCCTGTCAATCTGCGCACCGCTGGTCGCACCCTATAATCCATCCACGATAGACATCAAGAACATCCTCGTCGGCCCGAGCGGTTCCCATCCCCTTGGAACGGACGATCTGGGCAGGGATGTATTCTCGCGTCTGCTCTGGGGCGGAAGGATCTCACTTGAGGTTGGTTTCGTAGCGGTCGGGATCGCCACGATCATCGGAATTATTCTCGGGGCCATTGCAGGCTACTACGGCGGGACCATCGACAGTGCGATCATGAGGGCCGTTGATATCATGCTGAGCATCCCTACGATATTCCTGGTACTGGCCGTGATCGCCATCCTGGAGCCGAGCATCATAAATATTATGATCGTGATCGGACTCACGAGTTGGATGGAACCGGCCCGGCTGATCCGCGCGGAGTTCATTTCGCTCAAAGAACGTGAGTTCGTGATCGCAGCGCGCGCCATCGGCGCGACCGACATCCGTATCATCATGAGACATGTCCTGCCGAACGGCCTCTCCCCGATCCTGGTCTCCGCGACCATGGGCATCGGCGGCGCGATCCTTATCGAGTCGGCCCTGAGTTTTCTCGGCCTCGGCGTTCAGCCCCCCACCCCAAGCTGGGGCAGCCTTCTTTCCTCCGGCAAGGACAACATTGAGATCGCCTGGTGGCTTTCTGCCTTTCCCGGCCTTGCCATTCTCATCACCGTGCTCGGCTACAATCTGCTCGGTGAAGGCATCCG
>JBARBN010000052.1:0-11250 GCA_049793155.1 Nitrospirota bacterium | reverse complement strand
GACATCTTTATCGGGGTCTGGGCCTTCGTCCTCGCCTGGCTCTGGTGCGCCAAGATCGAGTGCAAACCGGGCGAGAAGGTCAGCGCAGCCGAGATCTGGTACCGCTTCCCCAAGTTCGTGATCGGTTATGTCCTCACCTTCTTCTTCCTGCTGCTGATCTGCTGGCCGGCCTCTACGGCCATCAACCCCGTTGAAAAGGATATCAAGTCCGCGCAGCAAGAGATCACGGCGGCGGAAAAGCAGCTTGCCTCAGCAACATCGGCGCAGGCCGCACTACAGTCAACGATAAGCGCTACCAAGGACAAGATCAAAAACCTGACTGCACAGAACAAAAAACCGAAGGCAAACTCGCCCGCGGCCAATGAACTGAAAGCCCTGAAGCAACAAGTCGCCGATGCGGAAAAACAGCTTGCTTCTTTGGCGGCCCAGCCCGCTCAGGCTGAACTACAGGCAAAAATCGCTGCAGGCAAGGACAAGATTAAAGGCCTGAACGACCAGATCAAAGCGCCCAAAAAGACCATGGCCGCGGCGAACACCTCGAGCAATTCCAGCAACGTGTTCCGGGTGATGTTCTTCGTCTTCACCTTCTTCACCATCGGCATCGTGTCCAACTTCAAGAAGCTTTGGGAGGAAGGTATCGGCAGGCTGATGGTAGTGTACGTCGTCGCTCTGTTCGGGTTCATCATCTGGATCGGGCTGTTCATTTCGTGGCTCTTCTTCCATGGAGTGAAGCCGCCGTTGGTAGGATAAATCATCGTATGAGGGGGTATTAATCATGGCAGACAAGCCAAAATTGTCAGAAGAATTAAAGAAAATGGAATATGAACCGCTTCTTCCCGTCGAGAAGAAACTCGTCGGATGGAGCATCGGCATCGGTGTCGCGTCATTGATAATTCTTTACTGGGTAAGCATCACCTTTTTTCCCAGCGGGCATTAGGAGCTTTTTTTATTCAGCGAGAGCGGCAGGTTAACTTCCTGCCGCTCTTTTTTTTCGCGGATTCCCTGAATTCCAATCGTGTCGTGCAGAATAACTTTTCATAGACATAGTAACGACTATAGAAATATAACTTGACCTCGGGCGAGATTAAATTGCGCAGCTCCGCCCTTTCCGCATCGATCCATGCTTGCCCGTAACTATCGTCCAGAGAAAGAGTTCTTTACCGCGCTATTTTTTTGGTATAAACTAGAGACATTAAGAACGCATTGCACGGGAGGATTGCCGGTCAGATGAATTTCCCAGCGCTGGGCACGGTTAGCTTTGATATGACCTTTCTGTCCAGTCTCATGAGTATCACGTTAATCAACCTGATTTTGTCGGGAGACAACGCTGTGGTCATCGCCATGGCGGCGCGTACGCTTCCGAAGGAACATCGTCTGAAGGGGATCGTCCTCGGCGCCGCTGTAGCTGTGCTGCTCCGCGTTGTGTTCACCTTCTTCGTGGCCGAGATGCTCAGCATGGACTACGTCAGGCTTATCGGCGGTGCTGTCATCGTCTGGATTGCTATCAAGCTCTTTGTTGAGGATGAGGAGGCCGAAATAGCCCACAAAGAGGCGGCTTCGCTTTTGCAGGCCATCTGGATCATCGTTGTCGCGGACATCACCATGGCCCTTGACAACATGCTTGCCGTGGGCGCAGCGTCGCACGGCAACCTGTTGCTGCTTCTTCTCGGCCTGGGGCTCAGCGTACCCTTTGTTGTGTTCGGCAGCACCCTCCTGGCCAGGCTCATCGACAGGTTCCCCATTATCATCTACATCGGAGCTGCACTTCTTGGAAAGATCGGCGGCGAGATGATCATCACCGACCCGGTTATCGGCAGATTCATTGCACCGACAAAGCTGATCACGTATACTATAGAATTCGCCTTTGCCGCAGGCGTTATTCTTATTGGAAAGTATTGGCTTAAGCGGGATATCGGAAAAAAGGAATTGGGTCGCTGAGAAAGGCGCTGATGCGTTTCAACAGGATGCTAATTGCACATATGATTCAGCTTTTCATGGGAGGCAGGACGTGACTAAAAAGGTATTTTTCTGTGCTCGCTGTTCCTCTTCACGGCTAGTTCAGTTTACGCGAAATTCGACCCGGTCTTCACCTGGACTACGCTCGAGACGAGGCACTTTTATGTCCATTATCACCAGGAGAAGAGGCGATTGCTGCCGGTGTGCCGGTGCGGTGCGAACTGCATTACCGGAAGTAATGGTTACACGCCGAGCATCTTGTGACAAAGACGGCAGGCTGCCGGTGGGTCCGGATAGGAAGCAATAATTCCCTCCGCCTGATTGTTTCCGAACAGCCAAAAGGGCGACAACATCCCCCGAGATTGCCGCGCCCTCTGAGCAAGAGGTTCCCGGAACAATGAATATTCCACCCCATTCCATATCCTGTTGAACGGCTCCTGAAAAACATTTCCGAAACTCACTCGCTCAGACTCATACTCTTGACCACAGAAGATTTTGGTAAATCGGGGTGAGGTCGGCGGATGAAGATAGACGCATGGTGATACCTCTCCCCCTGCTGAAATATAGAGATTCTTCAGAGGATTTTCTTCACACACAGCCACCAGGGATGGTGAAAGGGCCGAGCACCTCAGACGGACGCCCTTCTTCCGGGCTTCTTCACCGACAGCGCTCAGGACTTCGAGCATATCATTGCGGTCTTCGCACGCGAAAGTCCTCTGCTCATCCTGCCAGCCATTGGTCACCTGAATTAAATTCGTCAGGAAAATCTCCTGGATGCCGATATCGCGGGCGAGCCGGGGAAGCGCCGGAATATCGTTAAGATTGTCCCTGAGCATCACGTAGACGATATGCGTTCGCAGCTCCGTCAATCCCCTCTTCTGCTTGAGCTCATTGAACGCAGCGACCGCGTGGATGAGTTCTCGAAAGTCCGAGTTGAGACGGATCGCTTCGTGAGTTTTCGCCGTACTGCCCGCGAAGGAAAAACCGATAAAATCAATCCCCGCATCCATAAGCTCGGCACTCATGCGATCATCCAGGCCCTTACCGCTGGTGACAAAACCGACAGCGGGTGACTCGGCTCCGGCATGGCGGGATGGACCGCTGCCGTTTTTCGTCGCTGACTTCGCAGCCCGGATGATTGCGCCGAGATCTTTATGAAGCAACGGCTCGCCCCAGCCCTGCAGGATGATCGTCTCTACGTCGCGAAAATAGGGAATGAGCTTTTCAAAATCGTGGAGGCTCATATCTGCGGCCACCCAATCGGACCGGCCATGCCTGATGCACATACGGCAGGCGAGCGGGCAGCGAGTAGTGATCTCGATCTGCCAGGCAAAGAATGTCTTGTGAAGGCATCGAGTCAACAGTTTTGAAAAGAATCCTTGGCGCATACGCTTTAACAGGGTAGGATCAGCAATGCCCTATGTTAATCGAGCAATAAAACAGGAGAAAGTAACCCCGCTTGATTTATTATATCAGAGCGCGGGATAAAGGGTGAGCTATACTTATAGCGAACGTGATCCTGATCAATATACTGTGGCTATCATACGCCTACTCCCGGGATATGAGCAGGAATGAGGTAGATTTTCAGCTGCATCATTCGATGCTATTTTGGCTTGACACATTCGATGCTATTGCCTTGACTTACACATTCCGTCTGATATGATTTAATCTTGAAGCTTGTTAAATCCCCTTTCGGAGGGCGCCTTGAAAAAAATCTTTTTTTTGTGCTCACTTCTTGTGCTTCACGCCTCTCTAGCCTTTGCCAAATTCGACCCTGCCTTCACCTGGACTACGCTCGAGACGCGGCACTTTTATGTCCATTATCACCAAGGTGAAGAAGATATCGCGAAGCGGGCAGCGGTCATCGCCGAGGACGTGCATGCGCGACTGGTCCCGCGCATCAAATGGGAGCCGACGGGCAGGACCCATCTTGTGCTGGTCGATGCCATGGACGATACAAACGGATTGACCACGCCTTTTCCCTACAACCATATCACGCTTTATCTCACGCCGCCCATCGGCGCGCCCGGCTTCGGAACAACAGCCTATGACGAGTGGATGAGAACGCTCATTACCCACGAGTACACGCACATTCTGCACCTCGACATGGTACACGGCGTCCCCGATTTTCTTCAATATGTCTTCGGCCGGCTCTACTTTCCAAACCTCTTCGAGCCCATCTGGATGATCGAAGGCCTTGCAGTGTACGAAGAGACCGAGCAGACATCCGGCGGCCGCGGCCGTTCACCTGGATCCGAGATGGTGATTCGCATGGCCGTGCTCGAGGACAAGTTTCCGCGCCTCTCACAGGCCGCGGTCTTCCCGGACTTCTGGCCCTCCGGCGAGGTCCCCTACCTCTTTGGAGAAGGATTCACCCGCTTCATCGCTGATAAATACGGCAGGGGAAAACTTGCCGACATTTCCTCGCACTATAGCTACTATGGAATTCCCTGGCTTGTGGATGCGAACGGTCGCTGGACACTGAGCGCGTGGTACAGCGACCTTTGGAACGAGTGGCAAGGCGAGCTGAAGACGCGCTACGAAAAAATGCGGGGAGAATTGAGCGCAAAGGGCCTGACTGCTTCGCTTGCCCTCACCCGGCGCGGGTTCGTGAATGTGTCGCCTGCTTTTTCGCCTGATGGAAAAAGCATTGTCTACGCTGTTTCGAATGCGGATGAATTTCCCTCTATCTATTTAATGAACGCTGACGGGACCGGAGACCACAAGCTGGTCGAGAACACGACATCCTCGACATCCTCGGGTGAAAGCATTGCGTGGAGCCCCGACGGCGGCGGCATTTACTATACAAAATTCGATTATCGCAGGAACACCAACATCTACAACGACATTTATTACTTCGATCTGAAGAAGAACAAGGAACTCCGTATCAGCAATGGACTCCGCGCCCGCGACCCCTTTCCTTCGCCCGATGGCCGGAACGTGATCTTCGTAACGAACAAGCTCGGCAAGAATCGGCTCGGCTTAATCGATATACCGAAAGCCCTCACTGGTCCGGCGCGCGAAGAGGACATAACCTGGCTTACTGAGGAGAGCGCAAATCAATATGAGACCCCAAGGTACAGTCCAGACGGGGCCCATGTTGTTGTGGGTGTTTGGCAGCCGGGCGGATACAAGGACATATGGATCCTCGATGCTCACGGGAACAAGATCGAGGAACTGATGCACGACCGCGCGATCGACGGTAATGCCACATGGAGCCCCGATGGGAAGGTCATCTTTTTTTCCTCTGACCGGACCGGCATTTTCAATATTTACGCCTATGAACTTGCAACAAAAAAGATCTCTCAAATAACGAACGTATTAGGAGGCGCATTCACGCCCGCTCCCTCGCCAGACGGAAAGATGCTCATTTTCTCATTCTATAGCTCCGCAGGATACGACATTCACCTGAGGCCTACGGACTCTGCTTCCTGGAAATCGGCAGAACTCTACCGGGACCGGTATCCTGCCGTCACCTATGCCGAGAAACCGGTTGAAATGACAACGAGCCCATACAATCCCCTCCCCACGCTCGTCCCGCGTTACTGGCTCCCCTGGTATGGGTACAGCGAAGAAAGTAAGTATCTTTTCGGATTCGTCACTTCCGGCCAGGACGCGGTCGAACGCCACTCCTATACGTTGGCCGGTCTCTACAGCCCCAAGACATATCGCAAGTGGTATGCGTTCGACTATGCCTATGACGGGCTGTACCCGACCATCCAGGTCGCGGCATCGGACGTGGATGGGACGTTCAGCGACCTTCTGATTGATGCGACCGGGTCAAAGGATTATGTGCAGCGTGAGAAGACTCTTGATGCATCGCTCGTGTTTCCCCTGCTCAAATTTCAGAAACAGCACGCCCTGCTCATCGGGTACCGGAGGAAAGAAATTTCAGCGCTTACCCAGCTCCCGCCCTGGCCCGGCTATAACGGTCCCCTTCCCTCCGAGGGCACTCTGATATCGGGCCGCGCCGCTTATATCTTCAACAATGCGAAGCAATATGGTTTTTCCATCAGCCCCGAGGACGGCCGGACCGTCGAAGTGGGGTACAAACGCTACGATAAATCGATCGGCAGCGATTTCAATATCACCAAGTATACTGCTGACTGGCATGAGTACATCGACTTCCCATGGAAGCACCACGTGCTGCTGGCCCGAGCCTTTGCCGGGAACTCGGCCGGCGATGTATTTCCCCAGGGCGCATTCCAGGTAGGCGGCGATAATCCTGGCGACACGTTACTACAAGTTGATGACGAGTCGGTCTATTTGCGCGGCTACCGGATCAACGAATTTCGCGGCAGAAAGGCAGCTCTCGCGAGCCTTGAATACCGCTTCCCGATCAAGGACATCGAATTGGGCTTGAGCAGCACGCCCGTATTTTTACGCCGCGTCCACGGTGCAGTCTTTGCCGAAGCCGGCAACGCCTGGGATAACGCATTCCGCAGCAGGGAATTCAAACGGTCTGCCGGCGCTGAGGTCCGGCTCGACACAAGCCTAGTTTATAGTCTCCCCATCACGTTCCGAATTGTGTTTGCGCATGGATTTGACGAAAGAGGCGAGTCGCAGGTATATGTATCGCTTTGGATGCCTGCGTTGTTTTAGATTGAATCGGTTCTTGCGGCAAGTCGGGATTGTATCTGCTCTTGGTGGAAGGTTTAATATAAAGGGAGGTGCTTCATGATACTGGTCACGGGCGGCACAGGATTCGTTGGCAGTCATTTGATCAAGCGCCTTCGGCAGGGGAACGTTTCCGTACGGGCGGTCGTCCGGAACCCGGACAAGGCGCAGGCTCTCAGCGACCTCGGGGTGGATGTCGTAAAGGGCGATATATCGGACGCTGCCTCGCTTGAGAAGTCGACAACCGGCGTGGAGCGCCTCATTCATCTCGTGGGAATCATCCAGGAAGCACCGGGTGCGACCTTTAAGGACGTGCACGTTAATGGCACGCGAAACATCCTTGAAGCAGCGAGAAAGAGCGGCGTGCGCCACGTCTTTTATCAGAGCGCTCTCGGGACACGGCCCAACGCACAAAGCGAGTATCACAAGACAAAGTGGGCAGCGGAGGAACTCGTACGCGCCAGCGGAATCCCGTACACCATCCTGCGGCCGTCTCTCATCTACGGCGCCGGCGACCAGTTCACCATCAGGCTGTCGGAAATGATCAGGCTTTCGCCCTTTCTGCCCATCATCGGTTCCGGCAGATCGAAATTGCAGCCGATTTTCATAGACGATGTTGTGACGTGCATTCTGAAGACCGTTACAAATGAGTGTTGCTTGAACGAGATATATGAGATTGGAGGGCCGGACCAGTTGTCCTACGAAGAAGTCACGGTTGCTATAGCCGATGCCATGGGTGTGCGGCGGCCCACGCTTCACCTGCCCCTTTTCTTCATGAAGTCCATGGCTACCGTATTCGAAGCTGTGCTGCCCAAAGCGCCGGTTACCATGGACCAGCTCATCATGCTGCAGGAAGACACGGTGTGCAACATGCGCGACATCCGTGATGCATTCGGCATTGAGCCCATCGGATTCCGCGAAGGACTGATAAAATTCCTTCGCCCCGCATAAACCGCTGGGATTGTTCAATAATTAAGACATTGTATGTTTGTTTGGGAAGGTGTCCTTCAAGGTTCTTCATCTTTTGACCTTAAAAGATTCGACTGGTGATTGACAGAGCCTGACAAGGAGGAGCATGTGCCTTAAGTTGATCATTGATAAAGAGCCGTGCGCTTTTTTGTACCAAAAAACCGTCATGCCCTCCGGTCCTGCTGGAGGGCATGTTTTTCTTTTGCATATTAGATCGTCTTTATTACCTCATTTGAATAGCTGCTTTCCTGCCCTGAGATATTTACCGTTGTCACCGTAAAATAATATGTCCCGGGCGACAGGTTCAAAGTTTTCGTAATGGTAGTTATCCCGGGATTTGTGACGCTTACCATTTGTGAATACGTTTGGGACGCTGTTCCATAATATATTTTATATATGGACAGATCCGTCAGCGGATTCAAAGAAGACCCATCGGTGTTTGTCGTCGGCGCATCCCACGTCAAAGTTACAACACCACCACCCGTAACAGTAAGCAAGGTAGTACCTGCAATGCTCCCTGATGTTGCCGTGATCGTTGTTGAACCGGCGGCCACGGACGTGGCAAATCCCTTGGAACCTGCCGCGTTGCTGATAGTTGCAACACCCGAAGCTGATGAGTTCCAGGTTACTGATGTCGTCAGGTCCTGTGTCGAACTGTCAGAGTAAATTCCTAGGGCCGTAAACTGTTGGGTTGTCCCTTGTGCAATATTCGGATTGGTCGGGTTGACCGCTATGGATACGAGCGTTGCAGAGGTCACCGTCAGTGTGGTCGAGCCCGAGATACTTCCCGATGTTGCCGTGATCGTTGTTGAACCGGCTGCCGCTGATGTGGCCAAGCCCTTGGAACCCACTGCGTTACTGATGGCTGCAACACCCGAAGCTGATGAACCCCAGGTCACTGCTGTCGTCAGGTCCTGCGTCGTACTATCCGAGTAAGTTCCCGTGGCTGTGAACTGCCGGGTTGTTCCTTTAACAATGCTCGGATTGGCTGGAGTAACCGCTATGGACACGAGCGTTGCAGAGGTAACCGTCAAAGTGGCAGAGCCCGAGAGACCTCCCGATGTTGCTGTGATCGTTGTTGAGCCGGCAGCGGCTGATGTTGCCAGACCCTTGGAACCTGCTGAGTTACTGATGGCTGCAACACCTGAAGATGAAGAGTTCCAGGTCACGGCTGTCGTTAGATCGTGTGTCGAACCGTCGGAGTACGTGCCCGTGGCAATGAACTGCCGGGTTGTCCCTTTGACGATGCTCGAATTGGTCGGGGTGATTGCTATAGACACGAGTGTTGCGGGAGTCACGGTCAATGTCGTCAATCCCGAGATACTTCCCGATGTTGCCGTGATCGTTGTTGATCCGGCTGCTGTCGAGGTAGCGAGTCCATTGGTATTGGAGCCGGCTACGTTATTGATGGTTGCAACACCTGCAGCCGATGAATTCCATGTTATATCTGCTGTCAGGTCCTGCGTCGTATTGTCTGAGAACGTTCCCGTGGCAGTGAACTGCTGAGTTGTGCCTGGTGCAAGGCTTGGATTGGCTGGGTTTAGAGCTATGGAAACGAGCGTTGCCGAAGTCACTGTCACGTCAGTCGATCCCGATATGTTTCCGAATTTCCCCCAGATCCTCGCTCTGCCCCAATGCGTGGCGGTGACGTACCCGGCGCGGTAATACGATCCCGGGCTTGAAGCATACAACCCCGTGAACCTTGCTTCATCAATTCCGGAGGCAACATCTACTGCCGATGTGGTCCAGGTTACGGATGATGTCAGGTCCTGTATTGTATTGTCCGAGTAGATGCCGGTGGCCGTGAACTGTTGACTCGTATTTTCTGCCAGTGTCGGATCCGTAGGCGTTATCGAAATGGATTTGAGTTGCGCGCCGGAACTGACTGTCGATGTATCAAGATTGGCAGTACCTCCTCCGCTTCCGCATCCGACCAGGCCGATAATAAGCAATGATACAAAGAGAATGAAGTATGATTTGTTTTTTAACATCTTGTGTTCCTCCTCTGCCCTGAGCAAAAAGCGAATGATAGCAGTTCAATCTTGTTGACCCAATAATACGTTAGCCCCGGAAAGTAGTCTGTGATTCCGATTACAGAATACTTTGTGATTTCAATCACATTGTGCCTGTTCGGTTCTTAACGATTCAGGTCAAAGGCGGAGTCGAATTCTATTCTGAGTTAGTCTATGGTGCGGGAGAAGGTTGGGGCCAAGAGGGCTGTCAGGTGGTTGGTCTTCGAATGGCGGTTTTACTTCACAAAGTTATTGCGTAACCGTTGTATATTATTTATACTACCGGAGATCAGCAATTTGTTACCACAGAGGTTATTTCCTCTCAAT
Source organism: Nitrospirota bacterium (assembly GCA_049793155.1). GTDB lineage: Bacteria > Nitrospirota > UBA9217 > UBA9217 > UBA9217 > JALNZF01. The sequence goes on along the minus strand of JBARBN010000052.1, from coordinate 1,369 downwards.
TCGATCATACCTCTACACTGTCAACAGACCTTATCGGCCAGCCCGTCATTAGAGGATTAGATAGGCGCTACCGAAGGAGACCACATAGATGAGCATTCTCGACTGTATTGGCAACACACCACTTGCTCTGCTGGACAAGATAAACCCGAACCCGAAGGTCCGGCTTTTTGGCAAGCTCGAAGGGAATAATCCCGGCGGATCAGTGAAGGACCGCATTGCCTGGTATATGGTCAAGTCCGCAGAATCGGAAGGCAAGCTCTCAAAAGGATCGACTATCCTCGAGGCAACATCGGGAAATACCGGGATTGGGCTTGCAATGGTCGGCACGGCCAGGGGATATAAGGTCAAGCTCGTGATGCCCGAGTGCGTGAGCATGGAACGGAGGAAAGTGCTTGAGGCCCTCGGTGCTGAGCTGGTTCTGAGTCCCGGCAACGAAGGCACCGACGGCGCGATCCGGCTGGCGCACAGGCTCTATGACGAGCACCGGAACGGATATTTCATGCCAAATCAGTTCGATAACCCGGCGAACAGCCTGGCCCATTACGAGACCACGGGAAGGGAGATCTATGAACAGACCAAGGGCGAGGTGAGTGTTTTCGTTGCGGGTATGGGCACGACCGGCACGCTCATGGGTGCGGGAAAACGGCTCAAGGAATTCAACAGTTCGATCACAGTCGTCGGTGTGGAGCCGCATCTGGGCCACAAGATCCAGGGGCTCAAGAACATGACAGAGTCCATCGTCCCTAAGATCTTCAACCCGAAGGCGATTGACCAGAAGTGGAGCGTGGTGGACGACGAAGCGTTCACTATGACGCGCCGGCTTGCGCTTGAGGAAGGCTTGTTTGTGGGCATGAGCAGCGGCGCTGCCATGTGGGTGGCGGTCAAGAAGGCAAAGGAGATGATAAACGGCACGATCGTTGTGATCCTGCCGGACCGCGGGGATCGTTATCTCAGTACTGCTTTGTTCACCTCGGTCTGCGCACAGTGCCCGCCATAGGAAAAGCCCGGCAAAGGACCCGACCCGCGAGATTGGGACAACAACTCACCTGTCTTCACAACTATGACTTCTCTGTACCGCAGCCTGTCTCGGCGTGATCTAAGCCGGAGCGTCTTTTTTTATGGCAGTTTTTTATACGAATTTTATCGCTTTCACTGCCTTCGACCCGACTGAGCCCCTCGTCATCACACCAAAGGGTTTCAGGTCAATCACCTTTTCCCTTCCCTTGTCATCCATCACTTTCACCAACTCACCCTTGCGCACAGGCCTTACGAGTGCGACCTCGCCGTTCTTCACGTTCACCAGTTTCACGCCCTTACCCGCACCGGAAAGCACGGGGATGTCCTTTGCCGCCACGACTACGGCCTTGCC